>MAYW01000090.1 GCA_001723765.1 Candidatus Scalindua rubra | reverse complement strand
TGGAAGGACGTTTATTACGCATAACCGCACCGCCACCCAAATGGGTCTCAATGTAGACCTCATGGGGCGGCATGAGATTAATCAACCTCTGATATACACCCCCTTTTCCGCCTGGATAGTTCATATAAGAATAGTATCCCTCAGGTCGGCGATAAAGTCAAGTAAAATATTTGCAATTTATTGCTAAAAAGAATAAATTCTATTGATGTAGAATTTGAAAAGGAAGTGTTTTGTGAATTTAAGGAAATGGTGATTCTGATGATGAAGTTTCAGAAGTATATCAATCTCCCACAAGATATTGGGTAGATACTCTGCCATTCTCTAACTATAATAATGAAGCCACTTTACTTCTTAAGCAAGATAGTTAATGTCTATTAAATTTTTTGTCCCGGTTATTCAGGTTTGATAAAACCCTGTTTATTTAGATTTTCAAAAAATTGTACAATATTTTAGCATTTTGTAGATTTATTAAACATGTTTAATAAAAAAGCTCGTACAATCTCTTCGACAGAATCGAGATTAACCCCATACTGTGATCAAATAATAATAGCCATTTTGTTAGTTATCATTATTGCAGTCCCACTTTATTTTGATGTACATCTTCATAGTGTCTTCGACCTTAGTAAAATTACTATACTTTATTTATTAACCTTTACCGTACTGGCTATCTGGTCTATAAAAACCATGATCACTTGCGAACAGGAGACGAAAGGACGAGAGACGATAGACGAGAGACGTGTCTATCATCCGTCGTCCATCGTCCCTCATCCGTCGTCCATCGTCTCTCGTCTCTTGAGCCAACCATTAAGTTTGCCAATAGTATCTTTTCTATTCGTTAGCGGACTTTCAACGATCTTTTCCATAAATCCTTATTTAAGTTTGGTAGGCACTTACAAAAGATACGGAGGCTTTATATCAACCATTGTATACGTCTCTTTATTTTTTATAATTATAAATTTCATCGAGAAAAGAAGGTTAAATTCACTCCTGAATGTAATTATCTTAACCGCCTGCATTGCATCTATTTATGGTATCCTACAACATTTTGGATTAGACCTTTATCATTGGAGCACGTCTTTTGGTTATGGAATCAGGGTTTCTGCTACCTTTGGACACCCCGCATTCTTTTCTGCCTTTCTTATTATGGTTATACCGCTTATATTGATTAAAATCTTTTCCAATCCAAACTTTAGATATTCAGCATTTATCTATATTGGAATCTTAACACTATTAATAGTTACATTTTATTACACAAAGACACGCTCTTCCTTTTTGGGTCTTATTATTTCAAATTTGTTTTTCTTTTCTTTAATTGGGAAAAAGAATCTTCTAGCAAATAAAACAAAAACGATAGTCACAATAACTATCCTGGTAGGCATTTCTATTTTCTTTAATATAAATAGTAAGACATCAGTAATTGGAAGGTTCATCGGAGATATAAAACCAGCCCTGTTAGATAGTGAACAACATGAGCTAAGCTCACGACTTAGCTTGCGCCAAAATTATTCTGATGGGGACATTGGTTTCACACGTCAGTTGGAGGGTACTATGTTTATGAGGGTCTTTCAATATCTGACAGGTCTTAAGATTATTTATGATTATCCTATTTTGGGAATTGGGCCAGATACGTTAGGTATGATATATCCTCAATATCTCTCAAAGGTTTACAGGAAAATCGATGAGCATAGGAGTTTTGAAAATCAAAATAGGATACACAGTGATTTTTTGGATATAACCGTCTCAAGGGGTTTATTAGGTCTGGGAATATATATCTGGTTCATCTTTGCTTATGCAAGGATGGTATGTAAGGGATATAAGAAAGCCAATGGCACTGATAAAATACTCATATTAGGTCTATGCACTAGCTGTCTGGCTTATTTTATTCAAAATCAGTTTAGTTTTGGGCATGTACCCATAATCACACTTTTCTGGTTTCTTATTGGTATGTCAGTTATTGCTTGCCCCCACAGCTTGCTCGCTTGCGCTAGCAAGCTAGCAGTGGGAGTTAGAAATCCGTCAATGGGTCTATCTAGTCACCAAACAAACCCGCCAGAACGCCCGTCCGAACGGCTTGGCCGGGCGGGCAGTATGGCTGGCGGACAAATTTTAACAAAATGGTTTAATAATCCCACCCTTGCCCTGAACCAGAGCGGTTCAGGGCTTGAACGAATGATAAAGACCATTACCTGCGTATTTATTGTATGTTTAATGGTTTCGCTTATCACACTTAGTTTATTCCGCTATAAAGCAGACATTTACTTCGAATATGGGCGAAGGTTACTTAAAAATTATTCAATAATTGAGGCAATCCAAAGCTACGAAATGGCGGTAAAACATAATCCCTTAGCGTTGAATTATCGTAATGTGTTAAATGGTATTTATTTGAAAATGGCAATAACCGGTGCAAGTAAAAACTATGAAAACATTACGGATGAAAACCTATCAAGCCTTTTTACACAGAAACAAACAGCAATGTGGTTTACGAACGCAATTACTGGCGCAGAGAAAGTACAAAAACTGTATCCCAGAGATTACCATTCAGCTCTTACTCTTGGTCAGGCTTATCATCTCCTAGATAAGATATCACCTGCCCGACTACGCACGCCCGTGCCGGATCGGACGGGTCATTCAGGCGGGGACGAACATGAGCTAAGCTCAGCTTTGGATGTGAGTAAGGATGCAATCAAATACTATAAAAGGGCAATAACATTACATCCTTTTAAGTTTGAGTTTCGAGATAAATTGGCACAACTTTATGCTGAAAAAGGTCAATTTGAAGATGCTATTTATGAATTAAAAGAGGCAAAAAGTATTAAACCTACCAACCACGCATCCTACTTAAATCTTGCTAACGTATTTATAAAAGATGATGAAAGATATGAAGATGCAGAAGCCGTCCTTCTTGAATTCATTAAAAAAAATCCTGACCATAAAATAACAGATATTTACAGGCTTTTAAGTTATATCTACTACAAGACTGAAAAATGGGAAAAAGTCTTGAATCAATCAAAAAGGATAATCCAGCTTGATCAGGAGGATTTAGAAGCTCATAAATATGCAATTATGGCTAACTTTAAGCTTGAGAGATATGAAGACGCACGAAAAACATGTAAACAACTTTTAGAATCTGGAGATTCTGCGAACCAGGAATATAGTGGATATGCTAAGAAGATTTTAGAGCTTTTATCAGAGACACAGGTTTCGGAAAGTATAAATTCATCAGATGAGAAGGGAAATAATGGCGGGTTTGAAAACCCGCCCTACTTAAATCCCCCTTAACCCCCTTTGGAAAAGGGGGAGCAATTCCCCTTAGTCCCCCTTTGGAAAAGGGGGAAGGAGGGGGATTTAGGTCAAGTATATTTTTCGAGTTAAGCGCATCCTGCGCAACTCTTACAAAATGGCTACAACGACGTCCGTGTCGTTGCTTCACGCCATTTTGGAAATGTGCTTGCCCCGTTGAATAACAGCTTAGAGCCTTATGTGATTTTATGATTTATTCTATACGTTCCGACCAAGATATATATAAAAAACGTTTCATTCTACGGGGCTTGCGCACAAATAACATGATTCTGAAATTCCTTATATGATAATATATTAACTGTTTTTTGTTTTGCGAAGCAAAACTACATAAATTGACGACCAACGGGAGCTAATTTATTATAGAGCAATTATTACAATTTTATTCTTGTTTGCTGATTCAATCGTATCATCTTTATCAAGAATCAAAGTCTTTTTAGACTCTATTGCTAGTGTGGATACGCCAGACTCTTTTAAGTGATCAATAGTTTCTAAACCGATGGTCGGCACATCAAAACGTAAATCTTGATCTTTCTTACTTACTTTAATTACTACAACATTACCACGACCAAGCGTCCCTCCTCGCTTGATAGTTTCATTTGTCCCTTCAATCGCCTCGACCGCCAAAACTATTTTATCCTTTACCACAATGCATTGACCTATCTCCATTCTTGCAATATCCTTTGCTATCTTCCATCCGAACTCGATATCAGCCATTTCTCTTTCGGAAGGAACTTTTTTTGTTAAACAACCTTTCTTTGCCATTAAATGCTTCACATATTCTATAGAACTTACAAGTTGAATACCATCTTCAGCTAATTCGTCTGCAACGGCTTCAAGGATAGAGTGGTCGTGCTTATCTCTCAGTTTTTTATACCACAGGTTAATAGTTCTCAGATCAGGCATTAATTTTAAGTGTTTAATCTTTGAATGTATATGAGATTTTGTCAACCCCCCTGCCATTACGGTCTTTTTAATCTGCTCATCCTTTAATGTCTTTATCAACTTGCCAATCCTGGCAACGCCAACCCAATATAATTTCTCAACATATTTTTCAATTTCCGGAGATGCTTCGTCTTCAATAGCAACTGCTATTAAACTTATACCCTTAGCCTTTGCACTCTGTGCAAAAAGTATTGGGAATCTTCCATTACCTGCAATCAGTCCTAATCTTTCCATTTTTCGTAATAGTTCACCGCAAAGGCGCAAAGTTCGCAAAGTTGTTATTTTTTAGAAAGTAAATAATGAAACTTCCTGTCTGGGTGCATAGCACAGGCAGGTCTGAAAACTTTGTAATTTTGTTCATGAGCTAAGCTCAGCTTTGGTAGAAGATAATCTCCTATAAAGTTTTTTCTCAATTTTAAAAGTTTCTTCTTTGCGTCTCTGCGGTGGGCTGAACTGTTATCATTTCTCTACCTGCTTTTCCAGTTGTTTAATCTTTCTCTGTAAATCCCTTACAGTCTCTTTCATCTCTGGCAGTTTCTGCATAACTACATAACATCTTCTCATTCTTTCTATCTCTATTGCAGGTGTGCCCAAATATGTTCCACCCGAAGGCAGGTCTTTTATAACCCCGGACCACCCACCTACTGTTACTTTATCTCCCACTTTAATATGACCTGCAACACCTGACCCGCCTGCCAGGATAACGTTATTCCCAATCTGAACACTACCCGCAATACCAACCTGTGAGGTTATCAAAGTATCTTCACCAATTTCAACATTGTGTGCAATAATAACCTGGCTGTCTATCTTTGTACCTCTTTTGATTCTTGTCTCCCCCAATACAGCACGATTGATTGTGGTGTTGGCGCCTATATCTACATCATCTTCGATTACGGTAATACCAACCTGAGGGATTTTATAGTACGTACTTCCATCCGGAGCGTATCCATAGCCGCTACAACCTACAACTACATTACTATGGATCACCACACGTTCTCCAATTATGGTTCCTTTGTGGATTACGGCATTCGGATGAATTATTGTATCCTTTCCTATTTGACAATCATCCCCTATGTAAATACCGGGATATAAAACTACATTATCAGCTACTTTTGTTTTTTCGCCTACAAAAGCATGCGGATAAATAGTCACATTGGAACCTATTGTAGCTGAATCACTTATTTTAGCTGACTCATCACATGTACCAGAATGTATCGTTTTTGGGTTCATCATCAGATCAACAACCTTTGCAAATGCCAGGTAAGGATTTTTGGTTATCAACAGGTTTTTGCCTTTAGCATCTATATCCGGTGATGCAATGACTGCCGATGCTTTGGTTTGTTCGAGCTTTTTTATGTATTTTTTATTAGATATAAAGGTGATATAGCCTGCCCTGGCTTCATCAATTGTCATTACACCCTTAATCATTACACCCTCATCTCCGACTATGTCTCCGCCAACGTAATCAGCAAGCTCTTTTAAGGTCTTTTCCATTTATATTTACTCCGCATTATACTATTATTGCAAAACCTTCTTTTCCCCATTTTCATGAGGACAAGTTTTAGAAAACTTTTTCAGGTTGCCTTTCACATTGAAAAAGCTTCCTTTTTTAACTTTAGGCACTTTGGTTGCCTGCCCGACTTTGCCGTTCAGGCGGGCGGCTTCGCCGCGCCATATGTATCACTATAGATTCTTTTGATTACCATTAATACACATAACAAGAAAAACCATATAAGAATTCCTGTTACTAACTTACTATCACCAAACAGCCATCCCAACTTTTCTCTAATACGAACGAGGAATAGACTATCTGCCTTCATCATAAACACCCATCCTGAATGTAAACCTATAGAGAGATATAATGATTTAGTTTTAATAAATGCATAAGAAAGCACTACACCAACTAGAAAAAGCCCGATAATTGATGGTAAGTTTTTAAAAAATTGAAGAAAAAGAGGCTTAAAAAATTGTACTATGGTTGCAAAACCAACAAATGCCTGAAACCCTGTAGAAACATGAACATCGGCTCTAAAAAAGTGAAGAATTGAGTAAATCAAACTACATGCACATACGGCTATCGGCAGCGACATATTTTCCATAAAAGATTGCAAAAGGAAACCTCTAAAAAATACTTCCTCTATAAAGCCTATGAAACAACCTATTAAGATATATTTGACGATATTTGATATCACAACTCCTGCTGAATTATAATCTATATGAATCATCCATGCACCAAAAAGAATTCCAAGGGTATAATAGATGAGCAACGACAATCCTGCCAATAAAAAACCCAAAAGAAATTGTCTAAAGAAACCATGTCTTATCTTTAAGCCCGAAGAAATAAGTGTGCCAATTCTTAGAGATTTTCCAAAGACAATTAACACTATTAAGGTAACCAGCATCAATATTCTCCTCATCACCTTACCAAAATCATACACACCATTTTCGTAGTCAACTGTTTTTGTAAAAAACCCTATTTTTTCCAGCATAAAATCCAAAGGCGATTTAATTATTGGCGCAAGAATACAGCTAAAAAATATTATGATTAAGAATAAGAAAAGTAGCTTTTTGTATTGTTTCATTTGGTGAATTGATTACGAGGGTGCAATATTTCACACCATTGTTAGAAAGTATCTTTCTGACTCCTTGTGAATAAAGCAAGTAATTTGCAACTCTGGATTGTTAGTTTAGTGACATTATCACAATAGCTAAAGACAGTCAAGGTAAAAGCCTTTATCTGTCGGCATACGCAGCTCGACAGAAGATTTGCTAAGTCTTTCTGCAGATAATTGTTGAAACCCTGTCATTCCCGCAGTCTGTTGAGCGGGAATCTAGCCCGTCAGGTTTCTGGATTCCCATTTCCATGGGAATGACAAAGTCGCTTAATAATCGCTCAATTTAGGTTAAAATCAATTGACAAAAGAATAGCAAAGTATAAGATTGCACTAATAAATACAATAATATAAAAGTAATGTTATGCAATAAAACTACAAAGGTAGAAAGAAATGAAAGTTTATTATGACGATGAAGTAGATGCCTTGTATCTAAAATTAGGTGATGAAACTCCAGAAGGAGTTATAGAAATTTCGGAAGGAGTTAATTTAGATACAGCCCCAGAAGGAAAATTGGTTGGAATAGAAATCCTGAAAGCTTCAAAGAAAATGGACATTAAAACGATTCTTTCATATAAACTTGAAGTAGATAAGAAAATCCTGGCACAAAGAATTGCATAGCCAGTCGCATTGAGAACAATTGACAAAAGACTGACAAAATATAAGATTGCGTTAATCAATACAATAATATGAAAGGGTGGGTAACACCCACCACAAGACTTCTTTGTATAATAGTAATTTGATTCTTCTGGATATCATTACAATAGTGGTGTTATACAGAAACTTTATAATAACTTGGCCCAAGATGATATGAACGAGATTACGAAAGATTACATTATTCAGACCGTTCGCCAAGTTGCTAACTCGAAAGGGCAGAACTGGCTTACCAACAAGGAATTTTTTGACGCATCAGACGTGACAACCTATCAGTTTCGAAAGCACTTCCTCCGCTGGAATGATGCTATCACAGCAGCCGGACTTACCCCACTCGGAAAACGTGGACGTCCCCATCGTCAGCGGGGATACAAAAAAGAAGAACTTATTGTGGCTGTTCAGAACCTAGCCGCAAAGTTGAAAAGGGATTATGTTTCCATTACTGAATTCACCAAACAGACGGTTATCAGTGACCGCCCCATTTATAGAATTTTCGGTACGTGGGAACAATTCGTACGTGAAGCTGGTCTGAATCTTCATCCAGCTCACAAACAGAAGATTCCAGACGAATCCTTGTTTAAGGAGTTTTTCCGAATTACTTCTCAATTCGGGCACTTCCCATCGTATAAAGAGCTCAACCTCGCTAAGTACAGTTCTGGAACGTTTGAAGGGCGATTCGGAACCTATTCAGATTTCAAGATTCATGCCTTACAGTATGGACTAAAGCATGGATTAGTGGAGCCCGACATTGCAAATCAAGAGCAAGCTAAGCCGTCACGCAAGCAGAACCATGGTGTATCGTATGAGCAACTCAATGATCGTCCCGTGCTTGGCCATAGGATCGATTTTCATGGGTTGCTGCACGCCCCGGTGAACGAGCTTGGCGTGGTGTACCTTTTCGGAATCTTATCCCAGGAGCTTGGTTTTGTCGTTGAGTCCATGCAAGCTGGATTCCCAGACTGTCAAGCCAAGCGTCGATTGCCCAAAGATCGATGGCAGTCGGTCAGAATTGAATTTGAATTTAAGTCATCAAACTTCATCGGGCATAGGCACAATCTTACGCAATGTGACATGATCGTATGTTGGGAACATGACTGGACTGATTGCCCTATTAAAGTCATTAGTTTGAAAGACATCGTGGAGAAAAAGAAGGCCTAACATCGGCATGAAGGGCGACGGCAAAAAGCCGCCGCGCCTTATGCCTGGTATTATCAATTAACAATAGACTTCTCTGATATGGTTTCTGATGTAAAGACGTAAACTTCAACGTTTTTCTTTTTCCATGCATCAGGTGACAGGCTGGCCTTTGTGTGGCAACATCGGAATAGGAATTCTTCAATCCCCTGGCCCAGACCGCAGAGCGGGTCGCACCAGGGCGGGCCTCAATCTACAATCATCAATATTCAATCCCCTACACCCTGACCATTTTATATGCTGTCCTGAAAATAACCAAAAGCATCCCCGTACCAAAGCATCCAATTGCAACTAGCGTGAGAGGTATGCTAGGATTTTCTTTTACTGTTACAACCACTGCTGGAGAGGTGCTAATATCTTCGAATGTTACATTCTCTCCATTAACTTTTTGAGAATTTTGCTTGCCAATGGGGACATAAGTTTGATTGTACTGCTGATTGTCCTTATCTTCCGAGACTAAATGAATAACAGGACGACGAAACTGAGGAGGGAGGTAAAGGTTTGCCAGGAGTACTTTTGATTCATTTATCTCGATAACATCGTTTATTTTCAAAGCCCTTGTTCTTCCGCTAATATTCAAGACTACTGAGTTTGGCATATTCCCATAATTTCGCAAAAGAATCTCTTTCGTTCCGTGATCAAAGACCACAGGATTGTTGTAACCAAGTGTTTCATCAATCTCTTCCCCGTCCTTCCTTATTTTCATCTGTGCCGTTATTTTCCTTGGCATACCATTGGGGTATGAAGTGGTTTTAAGGTCGGTTACCTTCAACTCATATTCACCTGATGCTACCCATTTGTCGGCAATCGTGATTGGCATGCCGGACTCCGACCATATCCCACCTACGAGGTGGGCTACTAATGTAACCATAAAACCAATATGTACAATTGGCGCCCCATATAAAGGAACCTTGCGAGCACGACCCCTTATCTTTCTGATAATAGAGTCCACTGTACAGAAGAAAATACATATCCCATACATGGCAAAGCCAACAAACATAATATAAAACCAGATGTGTATCGGCCTGGGGTTATTAAAGAAGAAAGTAATATCTTCTCCCGAAAGCCCATTATATGATTCCGGGTAGAAATTCATTATAAGGCTTCCTATTATCAGGAGCCCCGTGACGGTAAATCCGATTATTATTCCGGTCTTTTGAGATTTTAAGAAGCCGTAAACTTTTTTCATTTTTTAAATACCCCCCACCCCTAGGTTTCCTTAGGGCAGGCTTAATCCTCTCCCCCATGGGTTTCTCGTTACCCACAAATAATGCGTGGTAAGCGAGGACTTCAAGGGAGAAGTTAATTTAATAGGAGAATAATATCATAAGGTGGGTATCATTTCAAGGTTAGTATTACTAATGATAGCTGATTAGATGGAAGATTAGGAACGGCTCTGCCAATTATTGTCAGAAACATAATACGCCATGCTACTATGGAGTCTATAGCCAGGCAACACCTGAGTCTATTTGCGGTTTTCAATTGATGTTTTTCTATATTGCATCCACTTTTTAACACCTTGTGGAAAAGCTCTACAGAGAATCGTATGGTATAATACTAAAACAAGTTCAGCACAAGCATTGGGCGTATTGAATAGCCGTATCGAGAGATTCGACTTCGAGGGTAGTAAGTAACATCAATGGAATAATACCAAGGGAAATTCGTTCGGGAGTAATGGCTAAGGTCGTATATGCAAACATTCCTCCAAAACTTAGCTTAGCTCACGTGAGTTTTTGATCGGTTCCGATTGTTCCCAATCCTTCAGTGTCGGGATGTGAGGTATAATTTAGAGTGGTAGTATCCTGTATAGCTAAGACTATTTTTTCTTTACTTATTCTGGATTGAGTTGCCTTTTGATGTGGTTGTAAAATATTTTTATGAGAGACATTTTTTTTTCAATAGTAATGCACCGAAATTTTTCCAAGCGGTATCTCAGGGCTACGCTTTAGCTTGTACACCGCCAAGCCGCCCAACTTCGGCTGGACAAGGTAATCACCTAACAGTTCACCGATATTCCACCCGAATAACTCATACCCTGGATAATAGAAAAACGAATCCCACGAGAGCTTTCGTCCGATCTCGTAGCGCTTCGCCCACTTCTCAGACGTAATCCCAAAGTACTCGTGCACATCGCCTGATGCCACCGCCTTGAGGTACTCCTTTCGGCTCCACGTCTTGGGCACAAGCTCAAAGTATGGCTCAAACTCCCAGTCAACCATCTCGGGCTTGCCGGGAACCTTAAGGTCGTAGACCCGCACACCGCCCCAGTAGTCAGCAACATACATATATCTTCCCTCAAGCACCACATCCATAATCATGTCGCCCTGACGCAGGAGTCGGCTATCAAACCAGTCGTCCTGGAAAGTAGGACGATTCTCCGATGTAACATGGACAACCTTCATCTGGGTCGGATCCCTCACATCTATGACTATTATGCGTGGGTCGTCTGTCGATTCATCTCCTTTCAGTGCATAAAGGTAACCATGCCCCAGGGCGATGCGTCGTCCCGAACCTTGTAGCACAGCATGCCTAGATGTTGTGAAGGAATACGTATCCTTGTATGTACCCAGAAGTCGCATGTTTGACGGGTCCGAGACTTCTACCGCTATGATCAACCCATCCGTCATAGCGTAGAGAACCTTACCGTCTGTGACTGTATTACCATAGCCATTCGACGCAATGTCCTCAGGTAATTCGAGCCTGCCGAGTAGTTCTGGATGAAGAGAGTCGGAAGAAAAGTCATAAACAAGAACGCCCGACTTGCCGTTATGTAAATTCACCATGACGTAACCGCGTCCGTTCCACAGATGTCGAATATGGCTTGTCGGATACCCGTCAGGGACGGGAACAAACTTACCCACTTCTTTTGGATGCGCCATGTCAGATACGTCTACGATTTGCTTTTCTGGTTTTTGACTGAAGTAAAGATAGTTCCCTACAGCCAATACTGCGTATCTGTCGAAATAACCTGGTCGGTAAACCCCTTTGATCTCTACCCTAGCCGGGTCGGAAATGTCTATCAAGGCTTCCATACCCCCCCATTCTAAAGAGACCGCTCCCCACTTCTCATTGTCACTTACCAGGAGATGCTGGACTTCACCCATGCAATAATAAATACTCGATACCTTCGGATTGAGCGGATCCGCTATGTCCACAATCCACATCCCACAGTCGGTATCACGAATATAAAGATGCTTACCATAGATACGCGCACCTCCACGTGGCTTGGCCCTGTTGAGCCCGAATGTTCCGGAGAACTTGATATCAGTTGGATCAGTAATGTTGAATATTTTGATAAGGTCTGGCACGAACTCTGCTGGTTTCTTAACTCCACCGTCAACCACATAGGCATACTGGTCGGAAACGGCCAGACCAGCCGCTTGTTTTACCTCGTCCTTTGCTCTTCCGATAAACCTGGGAGCTGCAGGATTCAAAACATCCACTACAGCAAGAGTTTTCGCTTCCTCCACAAAGTAGACCTTTTTTCCCACCAGATTGGCGTAACCTATCTGCTTGCCTACATCCAGAGACCCCATCTTGACCGGGTGCGCAAGATCTTTAAGGTTCCAAATGGTTAACAGATTCTGTTTTCTGCCTCCTTCTATCGCATAGCCCAGCTCGTCCTCGATAAACTCGAACAGCGGGATGTCATCCGCTAACATAGTCTCTTTCGGGTTAGTTGGATCACTGAAATCCACCAAGCGCAGTCCCTCCCTAGGAAAAGCATAATCGCGCACAAATTTAGGTTTTGAAGGATCAGACACATCAAAAATGTGCGTGACCGCACCAGGCTTGTCCGGAACAGAGTCGTACTCTGCAACATGAATTGCCAGGGAGGAGATCCAGAAGTGATAGGGCGGACGCCCCCTTGTCTTGCCCGGCGGATCGGTAACACCCACTATCACACCATTCTTAATCACACTTTCACCACCCACCCATAAGAGCTTAAGATTCGCAGCGTCACGACGGTCCACCACTGCCAGCTTTCTGCGGTCAAGGCAGAGATAAATATAGTCCTTGTCAGGCGAGAGGATAAGGCTCGTTGCTTCTCCCGGCAGTTGCAACCTACCAACTTCCTCCTGGAGTTTCTTTGATACGTCCAAAACAACTACCGTCTTACCTTCCGTCGTATATTTCCATTTCCCATCAACCACCACCTCTCGTTTTTCAGGCGATTTTTTAGGTGGAAAAGGCCAGTCTTTCCAGTTTCCTTCCGGCTTGACATAACAATAAATATAATTGTCAAATCCCACCACGCGGCGGCCGTGATTGGATGGCGGTGGCACGCGATAACGTCCAAGCACCTTTGTCTCAGGTAGATTTGAAATGTCGATTACGGTAATAACATTGTAGTTTGCCGTGGCATAGGCACGATCGCCATACACAAAGAGATTTCTCCCAAAACATCCAGGATCTTCTGTGGCAACCGTTTGCGGGTTGGTCGGGTCAGAGATATCTACAACCTTGAACCCGCTGTACGTCTCACCGTTACCTATCATCATATAGTTGCCCTTTACGTACGGACCATAGACAAAACCGTGCGGCAAAGGGCAATAATGCACCCGCTCAATGCTAGCCTTGGTATCACCCTCGGCAAATTTGAACCGTCCGGACACAGGATCAATGGCCACTGTACCGCTCTTCACGTGCACATCGGGCCAGCCGGCCTTATCCGAAAGGTCCTGATAAATCGGCTTGCGCGGACGCGAAAAACTCATCTTGCCCGCATACTCCCAGGAGCAAACGTCCAGACCGCCTGCCAATATTGCGAACTTCTTGCCGTAAGCCGTAGCTACATCTGCAGGCTTGCAGTCAAAATTCGCCGTAAACGTAAATGGGTTCTTGTCCCCCGCATCTTCTACAGGAACTTCATCCATGTCCTTGTGGGCCTGTTGCTCCGTTAGCCCCATCTGCTCCAGCAGACCCTGTTGCTCCATCTGCTCTATCAGCTCCATCTGCTCCAGTGCAGCAGCAAAGCGGGAGATAACTAGAAAAATAATGATTGTAAGTACTACAAATTTACAGTGTTTTGTTTTCATTGGATTCTCCCTTAATAATTTCTGGGAGTTCAAAACAGCAGATACCTTCTGTTGTTGAACGTAACTACAAAACCATCATCCTTCAGAGCAGAAATATAAATCTCGACAATCATCATTTTAATGTTTTAAAACAATCCCTCTTTATAATATTAATCTGTAAAAACACATCTCTTTTACTTTTTTACTCTACATAAAGATTCGAAAAACGGGGCTTTCCGCAACAAAAATTAATTATATAGTAATTAGCTTTATTTTCATCTGGAAAATGTAAGTTTTCAAGACAAATTAGAAATGTGAGCTTTGGCAAAATCTGAAAAATCTGAAAAATTGGTTGAAATTTCATGATACTTTCTTTAAAATGGGTAATTGTTTCTAAAAGCAATTTCTTATCATATATACTAAAACGAACAGGAGGCTCTATGAGTAGCACAACCCCACTAACTAACAATAAAAAACTTCTGGCATGGGTTGACGAAATGGCAAAAATGTGTCAGCCCGACCAGGTTGTCTGGTGCGATGGCAGCCAGAAGGAGTATGATGAGCTGGCCCGGATGATGGTCAAAAATGGCACTTATGTAAGATTAAATGAGAAAAAAAGACCAAACAGTTATTGGGTAAGATCAGACCCTGCTGATGTTGCTCGAGTAGAAGATAGAACTTTTGTTTGTACAAAAAATAAAGAAGATGCCGGTCCCACCAACAATTGGCGTGATCCAGACAAAATGAAAGCTGAAATGATTAGGCTTTATACCGGTTGTATGAAGGGACGCACCATGTATGTTGTCCCTTTCAGTATGGGGCCTTTGGGTTCTAAAATTGCACATATTGGTGTAGCATTATCAGATTCTCCTTATGTTGTAAATAATAAAAGAATTATGACCCGTATGGGAAAGGCCGTTTTGGATATTTTAGGTGAAGATGGTGATTTTGTTCCCTGTCTTCATTCTGTCGGTATGCCATTGGAAGAAGGGCAGAAGGACGTTGCCTGGCCTTGTAATGCAAATAATAAATATATTACTCACTTTCCTGCAGAAAGAACTATTTGGTCCTATGGATCCGGTTATGGTGGAAACGCCTTATTAGGAAAAAAATGTTTTGCGTTGCGTATTGCTTCTACGATGGCAAGAGAAGAAGGATGGCTTGCTGAACATATGCTTATTCTGGGTATTACGCCTCCTGATGGTGAAAAGAAGTATGTTGCAGCGGCATTTCCGAGTGCTTGCGGTAAAACCAATCTCGCAATGCTAATTCCAAACGTCCCCGGATGGAAAGTAGAATGCATAGGTGATGATATTGCCTGGATGAAATTTGGTGAAGATGGCCGTCTATATGCAATTAATCCTGAATCAGGATTTTTTGGGGTAGCGCCCGGAACATCCATGAAAACTAATCCAAATTGTATGCTTGCTTTGAAAGAAAACTGCATTTTCACGAATGTAGCCTATACGGAAGATGGCGATGTTTGGTGGGAAGAAATGACGGATGAATTGCCTGCTAAATTAACCGATTGGAAAGGCAATGAATGGACACCTGATAAAGGCACTCCGGCAGCCCATCCAAATGCGCGTTTTACAGTGCCGGCCAGTCAATGTCCCGCTATAGATCCTGCATGGGAAGATCCAAAGGGTGTTCCGATTTCGGCTTTCCTGTTTGGCGGACGCCGCGCAAGAGTTATACCTTTAATACATCAATCTTTCAACTGGCAGCATGGGACTTTCTTGGGTTCTATTGTTTCCTCTGAAAAGACTGCTGCCGCCGCCGGTAAAGTTGGTGAACTACGCTACGACCCGTTTGCAATGCTGCCTTTCTGCGGCTACAATATGGGCGATTATTTTAATCATTGGCTCAACATCGGCAAAAAGGCTGACGCCGACAAATTGCCCAGGATCTTTTATGTGAATTGGTTCCGTAAGAATGAAAAAGGCAAATGGCTCTGGCCTGGTTTTGGTGAAAACAGCCGTGTCTTAAAATGGGTGATTGAAAGAGTCAACGGTGAAGGGAAAGCTGAAGAAACACCTATTGGCTGGGTTCCAACTAAAGATGCCCTGAACTTGATGGTTTGGATATTTCTTCAGAGGATTTAGAAGAACTCTTAAAAGTGGATCCTGAAGATTGGAAAAAACAAGTACCCTTAATCAAGGAACACTTTGCAAAATTTGGTGACAGACTACCTGCAGGACTTCAAGATGAATTAGACGCCCTGGAAAAGCGTTTGGTTGAAGCCTCCGTCAGTGCCTAGGGCAATTACGATCAAAAAGACAGTGCCATAATGTCATTCTGAGGAATGAAGTGACGAAGAATCTCTAATCGGTCACATATTGATCTTATACGATTCTTCACGGAGTTTATCCTGAGCGCTGCATTTTTAGTATTAGTATATATTCTCTGTACACAAAATAAAGATTCTTCGCTTCTCTCCGTTTCGCTCAGAATGACAAATAGCGAAGGGTTCAGAATAGTAAGGTCTTTGCTGGTTCAATCTTGCAAAGCGGAGCTTAGCTCTGTAGATTGAACTAAACATTTTCAGTTTAGGAGCTTTCAAACAAGTCCTTAATCCATGTCATAGCTGCTAATGCATGGGGTAAACCTATTGTAGTAATAGCAAGTATACCTATAAAATCTTAAAACAATATATTAAAGCTTGTTTATATTCTGATTAAGTAAGTAGAAAGTAGTAAGTAGATAGTAGAGATATTTTTGCTCGCTACTCTCTACACTCTACTCCCTAATATCTTTTGCTTAAACCTTCGTCTTGCTGCCATTCCTGCAAGTCCGGCCAAGTCGATCCAAAGGACTGCAATGGTTGTGGGTTCAGAAATTGGTTCTGGTGTGTATTCCTCTGTATAATTAACGAAACCATTATTCCATCCACCCATAACATACAAAGAATCACCAACGACACCCCCATAAGCAGATGCCCTTGCATTTTGCATGGAGTCTAACTCCGTCCATGAATTGCCAGAAATGGATAAGCTAAACTTTCGAAAAAACAGAATAAATATTTAAATTATACCTTACATTTAGACTGCTATTTGTAAAATACTATTATTATGTACAAACGCCCGTATTGGATTAAACGGATCGAACGTGCCTGGAAGGAACGTTCTATTGTATGGTTGTCAGGAGTACGCAGGGTGGGAAAGACGTCCCTTTCCAGGATGCTCCCCGATCCGGTTTATTTGAATTGTGACCTGCCTTCGGTTTGCCGTAGACTGGCGGATCCGGAGTCCTTTTATGATAGTTTGGAAAAAGGGACAACTGTTGTATTTGATGAAGTTCATCGCCTGGAGGATCCAAGCCGCTTGCTTAAGATTGCTGCAGATGTTTATCCACATCTCAAAGTACTTGCAACGGGTTCTTCCACCCTTGTAGCTACACGAAGTTCCGCGACAGCCTGGCCGGGCGTAAACAAATGATATTCGTGAGGACAACCGTGGCCTCCTGTGGGAACATCTTGTACTTGACACACTGCGTACGGAGAGGGGCGACCGTAATATATATTACTGGATGGATAAAACAGGGCGTGAAGTGGATTTTGTCATTAAGGCTAAAGGACAACAGGTAGACACAATTGAATGCAAAATCAATCCTGACAATTATGAAATTGGATCACTTGCCTTTTTTCGACAGAATTATCCAGGAGGTAAAAACTATGTGGCAAGTCCTCTTGTTAAGACTCCGTATCAAAAACGTTTTGGGAAGCTGACCGTACGATTCTGTAACGTAAACCATCTCACCCTCAATCCCACTTTTTCAAAGTGGAACTGAGGGTGATCAGAGGTAACAGTAAATACATCCACATTTTCCCCCTTTAGAAAAGGGGGACTAAGGGGGATTTGAGATAATATTGATAATTAGAATTTTTACGATGTTGGACTTATATATTCAATCTTCCTTGCAAATTGTAATTTCAACGTGTAGGTTATCTGATGAGTAGCAGGTTTGAATTACCTTTGATACATTCAGAGAAAGTAAAGGGGGATTAATTTATGGAAATAAAGCCTAATTACATTGTAGATGAACAGAATCATAAAATTGCTGTGCAACTTGATATTAAAACTTTTAAAAAAATAGAGGAAATTTTTAAAAATCATGCTCTTTATCATTTAATGCAGGAAGAAGATACTGATGATGAAGTTTTAGATTTAGAACAAGCCAAAGAATATTATGATACCCTGGAAAAGCAATGATGAAAGTTCAGTATCTCAAGAAGTTTTTAAAACAATTATCCAGGATTCCGCCGGAAATCAGGTTGAAAATAGAAAAATTTGTTTTTGAAGAATTACCATATAAATCATCAATTTCAGAAAGCGGCAAAATAGAGAAACATTACTTTGTTAAAAAAAAGTTAGGCGGCAATTTTTTTTTCCTTGCCCGGGCAGATTTTATTCCGAAATACCCGTTGGCGAGTGTTTCGTTCTTTGAAAGTTCACTGGTTGAAGAAAACTCAAGCAAAGAGTTGATAGCTTGCTTGAATTCGTTAAAGGTAACAGGCTTAGTTTCGAGGATTTTATTAACATTGATTTTCATTATGGAATAAAAACCTTCATTTTTGCTGATCTTGATCTGCATCGACCACACGAGGCAAAAATCCACAATTCCTTGATATTATTAGCTATACCAAGGATATTGA
>MAYW01000089.1 GCA_001723765.1 Candidatus Scalindua rubra | reverse complement strand
TTTCTTCATAATATTTTCCTCACTTATTGGGTGATTAGTTTTTGTTTTCTTAAAAACGTATTATAACAAATTACTATTGCCTTTTAAGTGAGTTTTAAGTTTTTTTGCCGTCTATAAATCGCTTAACTTAGGTTAAAAACTGTTTCTATATGGTTAATGGGAAGTACTAAACCAACAAGAGATTTTAAGAAGAAAATCCAAAAACCAATTATTTGCTTTAAGAGACATCTAAAAAAAATGGAAAGGGCAAACAAAGAATTCAGGTCAATAGTACCAGAACACATCAAGTATAACTTAGATGAATATTTGAACATTAAGAGAGGAGATGCAAGAAGGCAGCCTGTAGATGATAAAACTGTTGACATACAGATAACGTCAAGTCCTTATGTTACGAGCTATGAGTATGCAGACCTTCATCAACTCAGTACGTTATGGCTTGAGTATACTCCAGACTTGACAGAATATCGTAAAGAATTTATTGGAACTGCACATAAAAGATATGAAGGAAGACAACTTAAAAGCAAAATAGCACAGTCAGTAGTGAACCAAATGGATGTGCAAGACCAGAAGATGGCAAAAGAAATTGAGGCATTTTTTATTGATATGCAAGAAGGTTTTGATGAAACCTATAGAATATTAAAACCAGGTGGTAGGTGTTGTTACGTTATTGGTAATAATTATTTACTAACAAATTGAGGATGTAATTATGCAACGTAAATTTCATTTATTAAACTCCCCAAAATACTTTTCAATAAGTGAAGAATATGGTTTGTTTGGAGTAAGCGAAAGGAACTTAAATCAGTTAGCAAATATTTGGAAAGGAGACATAGTATTTTATTATACTGCGCATAAAGTCGGATTAAGAACATCAGGATTTATTCATGGGCCTTTTGAAGTAACAAGCGAACTATTTTATAATGATCAAATTGTGTGGACACAAGATAAAAATAATGCAGATAAGGATAAATATCCATATAGAATAAAATTCGAATATTTAAGAGAGCATATTTGCTTAAATCCTATTCCTATACAAATATTTTGGGATTTGAAGGAAGAAGGAAAAATAAAAACAGTAATTGATAGTTCTGCACTAATTGATAAAGCTGTTACAACGTTATTGGATGAAGAGGGAATATTATTACTCCAGGCTTTATTACAAGAAAATCCAAAGAGTGGAAAATATACTAAAGAGTATAAGGGACATAATTATCACGAAAAAGAAATAGACTTATTAAAATTTCAAGGATCTAAAGTTAAAGAATTTGTGATGGAATCATATTTAGAAGCCTACTTATTGAGAAATCCTGAAGTTATTCATAATCTTTCAGGTTTTGAAAATGGGTTGGATGAAAATTATAGATATGATATTTTAAACCAAGTTAGCACATATATCGCAGGTGGAGCAATTGATGTTGTATGCTTATATAAAAAGAAAGTATTGGATATGTGGTTAGCAATAAATGCTACTGTTTTTGAGCTGAAAAAGGGAATAATCGATCCTTTTTTTATCGATCAATTAATAAGGTACATTGAATGGACTTCACGTTTAATACCTGGTGCTAAACATAGAATGATAAAAGGAATCTTAATTGGAAGAGATTTTGGAAATCAAACTGAAATGAAAAACGCATTAAAAAAGCGTATTGAGGATGTAAAAGGATTATATTCTATTGATTGTTATACTTATTCATTAAAAAATGATAGTTTAGTATTTAATTCATTGGAGGATTAAAAGGATGCTAGACCGTGAAGTTGTAAGAGAGTTTTTGGAAGATAAATTTGAAGACATTGGAATAGAAATACCCAAAGATATTTCTGATGAAGTAATCGTCGAGACTTTCTGTAAATATACAGAGGATGATTACTACGAATGGCTTAAAGATAATTTTAAATCCTTTTTCGATCATGGCAAACCCAACTGGAACTGGATTAGGGGCAGGGTTGATCACTATTCGAAAAATTAGTTTATGTAACAATCCTATTTAAAACTATGGTAATAAGCCACATGGCGATAATAAATTTAATGGTGTAACTCCCGCTCTTATTATCTGGAATCTCTTACAAAGATATACAAAACCAGATGATTTAGTTGTTGATCCTATGTGTGGAAGCGGAACAACTATTGATGTAGCAAAAGAATTAGGACGTAAAGTGATAGGTTATGATATTTCACAGTACAGAGATGATATTATTCAAAATGATGCGCGGAAAATTCCTTTAAAAGACAACTCTGTCGATTTTGTTTTTATAGATTCTCCATACTCAGATAATGTCAAATATTCTAACCATCCAGATTGTATAGGAAAGATATCCTGTGAAAAAGAAGAATTTTTTGAAGGATTAGATAAAGTAGCAAGAGAGAGATATCGCATATTAAAACCTAATAAAGTGATGGCGTGGTTAATTGGAGACCATTGGAGAAAAAAGTCTGGGTTTATACCTGTAGGAATTAGAATGTACGAAAAACTCTGCAAATATTTTGAAACCATAGACATAATCTGCATTACGAGACGAAAACAAACATCCAATACTGGCATCTGGCATAAAAGGGCTAGGGAATTTAATTTTTATTTAAGAGGATTTAAATATCTTTTCATTATGAAAAAGCAAGAAAAATAGTAAGTAAATAAGTTTAATGACCGTTAAAAAGGTATTATGCCTCATAAGTGAAAAAGCAAGCATTATGAAAAACTCTATTCGTCGACCCTATTCGTCCTTTATCATGTAATCTAATCTTATATACCAAAACAAACCCTGATAAATTATGAGTAAAATTAGTCCAACTCATGCCTCCGCAGCTCCCTCTATGAGCGGTTACCTTTTTCAATGCCGATATGCTCTGTTTGAAAGCCTTCGTCGTCTCAGAAAAATGGAAGAATTTACGGTGTCACTAGAAACACTTGACGATGTTGTATTTGAAAGAGATAGCAATATAAAAGAGCTTCTTCAAATAAAACATCATATTAATAAAACTGCCAATCTAACGGATGCTTCATCTGATATATGGAAGACCTTGCGTATCTGGTGTGAACATTTTATTTCAGGAAAGATAAAGCAAGATTCCATTATGTTTCTCATAACAACTGCAGTTTCTCAAAATGGCTCTGCTGCAGCATATCTAAAAAAACGAGAAATACCACAAGCAATTGAACGTTTAAATACTACTGCTGAATCTTCTGTAAACAAAGACAATCAACGTGCATATGAAGCCTATCGTTCATTAGACGTTAACCAGAAAACAATGCTATTAAATTCGGTATACATAATAGATGCCTCACCTTCGATAATTGATATTGATATTTTACTACAACAAGAAACCCGCTTTGCAGTAGAACGTCAGTATTTGCCATCATTCCTTCAGCGATTAGAAGGATGGAGGTTCCGTCGTGCTATAAAGCACCTTGCAAAAGAAGATGATAAGCAAATTTTAAGTGAAGAGATCGATGCAGAGTTATCAAATCTTCGAGAACAGTTTAAACTGGATAATTTACCGATTGATGAAGATATTTTAAATGCCACAGTTAACGCAACTGGCTATCAAGACAATATTTTCGTTAAACAGTTAGAAATGATAGGTATAGGTAATCGTAGGATTTTGTTTGCCATCAAAGACTATTATCGCGCGTTTACTCAACGCTCAAGATGGATAAGAGAAGACTTGCTCTTCGTTGGGGAGCTGGATAGATACGAAAATCGTTTGACTGAAGAATGGGAAAGGTATTTCGAAAGAATGAGAGAAGAACTAGGGGAAGAAACAGCAGAAGAGGAAAGGAAAAAAGCGGCACAAGCACTATATAAATGGATTGAGTCTGACGCTTCCTTTCCAATTCGTCCCAGTTGCCAGGAGCCTTTTATAACTAGAGGCTCATACCAAATACTGTCGGATGATGGTCATGTAGGTTGGCATCCGGAATTCAAAGAAAGATTACAACAATTGCTTGAAGTAAAGGAGGCGATAGAGTGAAGCCTTGGATTAAAAGGCCTAAAGAAGAGGCTTATCTTCTAAATCCTCCCTTCTGTTGTCTTTTAGTTACGGCATCAACTATTGGTTATACTTCTGTTGAAAATCAAGGTTTACCTTTTTCTTTACCGTTTCTGATACTACCAATTGTATTACATAAACAAACGAGAGAAACGTTGCCTAGAAAAATAACAACATCTTTGGCAGCATGGCTTGAAGAAAATCAACATGCAAAGATTCTATATTACGAAAGAGTTAAATCCTTATTACCCTATGTAAGAGAAGCCATGTTATTTGGTGGATTACACAACTGGTTAGACTTAAAGAATGGAGATAGAATATCTACCTCAAAAACAGATCGAGATATTGGAAATTTCGTTAATAAGGCAACCGATGAAGTTAAAGAATGCGTCAAACATACACATTTTGTTGGCAGATGGTTTGCAAATGCAGGTTCTGTTGAAACGGTTATGGCACTTTGGGGAGTGCGCCCATGAGTTTTCAAATACTTGATATTGTCTTATATAATAATGCTGGCAAACAACGAGTCTTATCTTTGAAACCAGGCAAAATGAATATTATTACTGGTGCATCAAAAACAGGCAAGACAGCTCTTATAGAAATTATTGATTACTGCATGGGTAGTGATGATTGTGGTATTCCAGAAGGTATTATTAGAAAGACTGTCAAATGGGTGGGAATACGTATAAAAGTAACTAAAGGTCAGATTTTCATTGCCCGCAAATTACCTGAACCTGGAGTAAAATCATCATCAGAAGTTTTTTATGAAGTCAAAAAGAAAGTAGAGATACCAGTATATTCGATTTTAAAACAAACAACTAATCCTCAAACCCTGATTGCCTTATTGACAAAACATTCTGGTATTGGTGAGAACCTCAATATCCCACCTTCAGAGCAGACACGTAATCCTTTGTCAGCAAATATCAAACATGCAAAATTTTTCTGCTTTCAACAGCAAAGCGAGATTATAAGTAATCGGTATCTTTTCCATAAACAAGGCGAACCATTTATTCCACAGGCAATTAAAGATACATTGCCGTATTTTATGGGGGCTGTTACAGAGAATCACGTAGCCAAAATGGAACGTTTAAGGGATTTACGGCATAAACTGAAAGGACTCGAACGAAGATTGTCTGAGTCTGAATCTATTCTTGGTGATGGAATAAGTCGAGCACATTCTTTGCTTTCCGAAGCAAAAGATTTTGGGCTTTTTTCAGAAACTCAACCAGATAAATGGGAGGATTGCATAAAGATTTTGCAACGTATTCAAAACAAGCCTTTTGAACCAGAAAAAGAAATTGAAATCGAAGGTGATGCTTTCAAACAATTACAAATCGAACGAGATCAGCTAACCCAAAACCTTCGAAGATTAAAAGATGAGCTTGCAGCCGCAAAAACACTTATCACCGAAAAACAAGATTTTTCTCATGAATCTAAAGAGCATATATCACGTCTTCAGAGTATAGGCATATTTACTTCAGCTTCAGATGAGCATTACGAATGTCCATTGTGTCAATCTACACTCGAACCTCGTAGTTTTCCGCAAGTTAAAGATATTGGAAACTCCATTAAAAAAATTAGTAAGCAGGTTAGAGTTATGGATGAACGTTCACCTAAAATGCAAGAAGTTATAAGAACAATAGGAAAAAGAATTGAGGATATAAAATTAAGGTTGGAACAAAATAGAGAGGCGTTGGATGCTATTCAAGTGTCTAATGAAAGGTTACAAAAGATACGTGATCGAAATGCAAAAAGAGCCCATATCCTTGGAAGAATTGGACTTTATTTAGAATCGATACCTCCTGTTGAGGATTCAAGTGACCTAAAAAGAGAAATTTTATTACTTAAAGAAGAAATTACCAGTCTTGAAGATGAATTAAGTGATGAAGCTATTAAAGACCGCATTGCCTCTATCATTTCAATAATGAGCAAAGATATGAGTTTATGGGCAAGAGAATTAAAACTTGAACATTCAGAGTTCCCTCTGCGACTTGATTTGAAACAATTAACAGTAGTCGCAGACACAGAAGATGGGCCTATTCCGATGTTTAAAATGGGTAGTGGTGAAAACTGGGTTGGTTATCATCTTGTTACTCACCTTGCACTTCATAAGTGGTTCGTTAAAAAGAAGCAACCTGTTCCGCGGTTTCTTTTTATTGATCAACCTTCACAGGTTTACTTTCCTGCGGATAAAGATATCAACGGAACTATGGATAATATTGAAAATGAGGATCGTGAAGCAGTCGCTCGGATGTATAAATTAGCATTGAATGTTATTAATGAGTTGGATGGAAACCTTCAAATCATATTAACTGATCACGCAGATATTAATGAAAAATGGTTTCAAGACTGTGTGGTCGAAAGATGGCGTGGCGGGAAAAAACTCGTTCCTGAAGATTGGATTTGAGTGGGTGAGGAGTGTTTGTTGTGGTGTTTCGGTGATTATAATTATTCAAACTAAGTTGTTACTCTTGTTAGTTGATATAAGTAATAAAGACAGAAACTTGTTACACTTAACCACGGTTAAGGATAAACCTAATCTATTTACAAATGATTCAATCCATCATGCCTATCTTTGATACTAGATAATAGATGCTTGATCCTTGATACTCGTTTTTCAAACAGGACGGGATCTTTGATAGAAAACATTTCACAATATAAATCAATCCTTGCTTAAAAGGAAGTATCAGCGTCTATCTCACCTTTATTAAATCTTTTCACCCCGTAAAATCCAGAAAGCTCCAAACTTCAGGTTCTGTACCATCTCGGTTCAGGGCAGGGATATTCGGGGTTCACTGACGACAATCTGACTACAGTGTTTTTCATCATTTTTTCAACATTGACGTTTTGCCTGACCACCAAATGCCTCTCTTATGATACTGCAACTCAATTCTTTCTATCTTTTAGCCGACATTTAATGAATGTATCTTCTTAATATAATTGTGCTTGTTGTTGTATAAGGTACTTGACATAAGCTTAACATTATGGTTAAAATTTGGCTAATGGTATTTTGACGTATTATCTTCGCTGTTTTTTATCATTAATATAGAAATATTTATAAATTTAATAATTATAGATATGAAATTAAAACGAGTTCGTTTATTCAAAGCTTGTTTAGTTTTAATATTATGCTTTTCAATCTTTCCAGAAGTTGTCTTTTCGTATGAAGATACTTACGATAAAGTAAAAATAGCTTCTGCTTCTTCAGAAGGAACGAACCCTTGTGATGAACATAATTGTCCTATTCTTCCCAATGAACCTTTCCACCACTGTGCTGTTTGTTGTGTCGTTTCACATTCTTTTATAACCCTGTCATCTGGAATTATTTTTCATTTCAGTAATACATCTCAACCTTCTTCAATGGCTGAAGACGTTCTTTACAAGGAACTGTTTGCAAAAACCCTCTTTCGTCCTCCACAATCAATTCTTTAGTCCTTCCATTCTTATTCAAGCATTTTCTTATTTAATAGTATAGTCTTTCAAAATAATATTTTTTGTGCACAAGCACATGTCCAAAATGGCGTGAAGCAACGACATGGATGTCGTTATAGCCATTTTGAAAGAGTTGCGCAGGATGCGCTTAACTCGAGCTATTACTAAGCTCACGAAATAGTTTGTATGTGGCTAATTAAGACTACGTACGCTGCCATGACGTGATTACGTTAAATTAATAGGACACAGATTTGCACAGATAAAAACTTTTTGAATTTAATTTTTTCCTGGCTGTGCCCTAAATCCTTATAATCTGCGTTTATCTGTGTCCAAAATGGGAATTATATGTATCAATTGTATGCAACTTTTAACAAGAGGTGACGAATGATCTATCTGGTACATCATACTAAGTATGTAATTGTTGTAACATTAATAGCATCTGTACTCTTTTCGACTTCTAATGTGTCAACGGCTCAGGTCTCTGATCCGACCCTGCGGGAAAAGTTAAAGACTGAAACTTTCACCCTCGAAGAATGTATTAGTATAGCCCTTGAAAATAACTTACAGCTCGCTGCTGCAAGAAAGAGATTAGATTCAGCCGGGGCTGACCGTATTAAGGCGTCATTGCTTTTACCTACAAATCCAAAACTGGGAAGTGAAATTGGGGCAAGAGAATCATCTTCAGAAAGACATACAGACTATACCATAGCATTGTCTCAAGAATTTGAGTTTTATGGCCAAAGGCGAAAACGGATAAGCGTAGCTAATAAAAAAATAGAGAGAGTAAAATTTGAAATTGCTGATATAGAAAGAAACGTTATTTCAAAGGTCAAGACCAATTTTTATGAGGTTTTGACTTCTTTGGAAATTGTAAAACTTCAGAGCTATGTTGAAGGCATATTTGAAAGGATTTATAACGCAACCAGGGAACGATACAAAGCTGGTGCAATATCTGCTTTAGAGCTTAACTCAATGAAAATAAAGTATGGTGTGGCAAGACAACAACTTCTCGCTGCAAAAAATAACTATCAAAACAGTCTCTTGAGTTTGAGACTCGTTCTGGGTAAACCTGGAGATGAAGCTTTAAATATCGAGGGAAAACTATCTTATGAAAAGTTGCAAATAGGCATGGAAGAAATTATAGCATCTGCCTACAAGGTAAGACCTGACCTAAAGGCAGCGGAACTTGAGAAAGAAAGAGCATCAAAAGAAATATCATTACGCAAAGCAGAGATTATCCCTAATCCAAGTCTTTCAGGATTCTTCAGTAGAGAGGAAGGGACAGATGACATCGTAGGTGGAGAGGTATCTATATCAATACCAATATGGGACAGGAAACAATCTGAACTTAAAAAGGCAAGAACCGCTAAAGATGTAGCCGGCATAAACATAAAGAACAGGTATCTGGAAATTCAGAAAGAAGTGGAAGCTGCATATCGTTCCTTCATGGCTGCAAAAGAAGGGATAGCTATTTATACGGATGAAATTATGCCACAGGTTGATGAAAACCTGAAGCTTAATGAAATTTCATACAAGGAAGGTAAGATTAATTTTATCGGATTCCTTACTGTGCAAAGTGATCTCATAGAAACACGAGCAGCATACTTAAATGCATTGCTTGATTACAATAATGCCATCATAAACCTGGAGACTGTTTCGGGTATGAAACTCAGATTGTTAGATTAGTTTCTGAATAAATGAATACTTTTTATTATAGACAAGTTAAACAATTTATTACCCGGGCGATATGTTAAAGATATCTTAGGATATATAAACATAAAATTGTGTATTGATATTATGGATCAAAGACTTCAAAAAAAAGCGCTTTCATTATCATATTTCACAGTAGGGTACAATATCTTAGAGGGAATAGCATCAATCTTTGCCGGACTATTATCTGGTAGCATAGCCTTGGTTGGATTTGGCCTAGATAGTTTTGTAGAATCCTTGTCGGGAGGTGTAATGATTTGGAGATTTAGAAAACACGGAAAAATATCAGAAGAGGAGGAGGAAATAGTTGAGAAAAAAGCGATAAGATTAGTTGCTTATACCTTTTTTATACTTGGTGCTTATGTTTTATATGAATCTGTCAAGAAATTGCACTTTCATGAAATCCCAGATCCAAGTCTTTTCGGGATAGTCATCGCTATCCTCTCCTTAATAGTGATGCCAGTTTTGTTTTATATGAAATACCAAACCGGAAAATCGATAAATAGTAGAAGCTTGGTAGCAGACTCTAAGCAAACACTTGCATGTGTATTTTTGTCTGTTGCTTTGTTAATTGGATTGGGACTGAATTATCTATATGGGTTTTGGAAAGCAGACCCACTCGTAGGATTAATAATAGTAATTTTTCTGATAAAAGAGGGCTATTCTACTTTAAAGGAAGAAAAGTTATGTAGTTGTTGATTTTTATGCTTGTGCTGCGTCATACACAAAATTTCCACAAATTTAACAGGAATTCTTTTTTAGATTTGTCATTAAAATCTGTGTCAAATTGATTCCAATTATAATAAGGAAAGGATTTAAATGAGTATGAAATTATTTAGAATTTTTAGTGTACTGATCTTGTTATTTTTTCTATGTTCTTGCAAAAAGCCGACAACAGAAGTGGCAAGTATAGAAGAACATAAACACGAACATGGTGAGCAAGAAGAAATCTCAGAGGTTGAGATTGACAAAGAACGCCTTGAACATATAGGCCTTAAGACGGAAAAGCTAGAGCATAAGGTTGTTAGTCAGCATATAAATGCTACGGCAGAAATTCAGTTTAATGCGAATAGACTATTCCATGTCAGCCCCAGAATCCAGGGAAGGGTTATTGAAATCCTTGCAGATTTTGGTGATGAGGTTACAGAGGGTCAGAAGCTGGCAGTCCTTGACAGCATAGAACTGGGTGAGGCTCGTTCATTATTTCTCAGGGCAAAGACAAAGGTAGAAGTTGCGCAGGCCAATTATGAGAGAGAAAAGGGTTTGTGGGAAAAAAAGATATCTTCTGAGAAAGAGATGCTCGATGCCAAAGGAGAATATTTCATGGCAAAAGCTGAATTCGAGGCAGCAGAGAATAAACTTCATCTATTAGGTCTTTCAGAAGATGATATCCAGAGTACTATTTCTCAATTACACTCTTACGAGCATTTTCCACTCCTTTCACCTTATAAAGGAACGGTTATTGTGAAACATATTACATTAGGAGAAATGACCGATCCGGAAAAAACGCTCTTTACAATTGCCAACCTGGACGTCCTCTGGATTATCCTGGATATTTATGAAAAAGACCTGTCAAGAATAGTTTTAGGCCAGGATGTGGAGATATATGTAACTGCTTATCCTGACGATAAATTTAAGGGGCGGATTACTTATATAAGCAATGTGGTAGAGGAGGCAACGAGAACAGTTAAGGTGAGGGTTGAGATAGACAATAGCAAGAGAATGTTGAAGCCAGGGATGTTTGTCACAGCAAAGATAGTAACTGGCGAACCAGAAGAAATATTTACGGTTCCATTATCTGCAATCCAAAGGCTGGAAGATAAAGAAGTGGTTTTTGTTGATAAAGGGGATGGTTTATTTGAATGTTGTACAGTAAAAACCGGACGAGAATTTGAAACTGATATAGAGATATTAGAAGGAGTTAAGGAAGGAGAACATGTAGTAACCGAGGGAGCATTCTATCTAAAATCTGAACTATTAAAAGAAACCATCGGAGAAGGACATGCACATTAGTTAAGTCGTCAGTAGTTACTGGTCACTGGTTAACTAATTAGTTTCTGTTGCCGAAAGCTCAAATGTTCAAAAATGTCATTCTGAATTTATTTCAGAATCTATGTATATCAATCCTGAACCAAGTTCATGATCAGAGACCCTGAAACGAGTTCAGGGTGACAATACAGTGTTTCCGCGACAGATACTAATCATAAGATAAAAGGCTAAAGCCTTCCTGCCTGTCGGCAGACAGGAACTCCGTCAATGATTGAGTATTTGGAGTTAATCCTTTAGGATTTTATTCTTATCTAAATTAAGCGATTTTATATTGCATATTACTGTAGCCGCAGGCTTTAGCCTGCGTTTCTCATCATCTGATGGGTATATAAATGTTTCACGTAAGTTACGCAACCTGAAGGTTACGGCTACAAAAATCGCTCAATTTAGATCTTAGATTATTTAATCTCATTAATCAATTTGCGAAGCCCGCCCGGCCAAGCCGTTCGGACGGGCAAATGCAATAAATTAGCGACCTGCCCGACAATGTCGTTTGGGCGGGCTTAAAGGAGCTAATTTATGATTGAACGAATTGTTGATTTTTCCGTAAGGTTTCGGTTTTTGGTAATAACGCTTACTGTTCTTCTCATCGGAGCAGGCGTTTATATGACTCTTCGTCTCCCTGTTGACGCTGTGCCGGATGTTACCAACATCCAGGTACAGATTAACACAGACACCCCTGGATTAGGAGCTGTCGAGGTGGAAAAACTCATTACCTTCCCTATTGAGACATCCATGATGGGCCTACCTGATATTGATGAGATAAGATCACTATCCAAGACGGCTCTATCTCAGGTTACCGTGGTCTTTAAGGATTGGGTGGACATCTACTTTGCACGTAGATTGGTAATGGAACGTTTACAGGTGGCAAAGGAACAAATACCAAAGGGACTTGGTACTCCCATTATGGGTCCTATCAGCACGGGATTGGGAGAAATATATCAATATGTAGTTGAAGGTGAAGGTTATAGCCCCCTGGAGCTTAGGACTATTCAGGATTGGATTATCAGATTCCAGTTGCTGACTGTTCCAGGCGTAACTGAGGTAAATAGTTTTGGGGGTTTTACAAAACAATACCAGGTATTGGTTGACCCGGATAGATTGGTAGCCCATGATTTAACCTTGCAACAGATATTTACATCACTGGAAGAAAACAATGCAAATGTTGGAGGAGCATATATAGAGCACAGCTCAGAACGCTACATAGTCCGCGGGATAGGCCTTATATCTACTATAACGGATATAGAAAACATTATACTGAAGGCACGCGACGGAACACCTGTCCGTATCAAAGACGTTGCAAAGGTAGTGGTTGGCCCTGAAGTCAGGTATGGGGCTGTAACAAAGGATGGAGAGGGAGAGGTGGTTACCGGTATCGTCATGATGCTTATGGGAGCAAATGGTCGAGAGGTTGTAAATCAGGTCAAGAAAAAGATAGAAGATATAAAATCTGCACTGCCGGAAGGAGTTACCATAAAGCCATTTTACGACAGGTCAGAACTCATCCAAAAATGTATAAAGACCGTAACAACTGCCCTGATGATTGGCGGATGTCTGGTCATTTTAGTCCTGTTTGGCTTTCTTGGAAATCTAAGAAGCGCCATCATTGTGGCGATTAATATACCACTTGCCGCCTTAATAGCATTTATCTTAATGAGGGTGCAGGGAGTCTCGGCAAACCTGATGTCACTCGGAGGCCTGGCCATCGGTATTGGGATGATGGTAGATAGTTCCATCGTGATGGTCGAAAACATTTATCGGCATTTGTCTGAAAATAACAATAAGAATAAAAATATTGTACAAATTACCTTAATATCTGCCAAAGAGGTTGCCCGTCCCATTGTCTTTGCCATCTTCATCATAATTGTTGTATTTCTTCCCCTTTTTACACTCCAGGGTATAGAAGGCAAGATGTTTAAGCCACTTGCGTTTACGATTAGTTTTGCGATGCTGGGTTCTCTTATCTTATCACTGACACTTGCGCCAACCTTGTGCAGCTTAATATTGAAAGTTAAGACACAAAAAAGAGAAAACATCATTGTTCGTTCGATTAAGACACCATATCTTTTCTTACTCAAAAAGGCGTTACACCATAATCGAATTACAGTAATTACAGCCGTTATCCTTCTAGCCATAAGCCTTGGTATTATAACCAGACTGGGTTCTGAGTTTATGCCCCAATTGGACGAGGGAGCAATAGCAGTTCAGGCCATCAGGCTTCCCAGCATTTCTTTAACAAGTTCCATAGAAACATGTGAGACAATAGAAAAGATCATCAAGGGTTTCCCAGAGGTAGAAACAGTAGTGTCAAAGACGGGAAGGGCAGAGATAGCAACTGACCCCATGGGGCCAGAAATAAGCGATATCTTTGTGATATTAAAACCAAGAAGGGAATGGACTGTTAAAAATAAAGATGAATTGATTGAAAAGATGAATAAGGAATTGAATAAAATTCCAGGTATTGCCTATGGCTTTTCACAACCAATCGAATTAAGAGTAAGTGAGCTTATATCGGGTGTGAGGTCAGATATTGCAATAAAAGTGTTTGGAGAAGACATGTCAATACTTAAGGAAAAGGCAGAAGAGATACAGAGAATTATCGCAGGGATACGTGGTGTTGTAGAACCCAAGGTGGAACAGGTTGCGGGTCTGCCTGTACTGCAAATAAAGATTGACAGGGAATCAATTTCTCGTTACGGGATTAACATCTCTGATGTTCAGGACATTATAGAAACTGCAATTGGGGGAAAGGCAACCACTCAGGTCTTTGAAGGTCAGAAACGCTTTGACTTGATTGTTAGATACCCACAAGAAAGGAGATACGATGTTAATAGTGTAAAAAACATTCTTATCAATGCACCGGGTGGTGAGCGGGTTCCCATGAGTCAACTGTCGAAGATTACGATAGAAGAAGGACCTGCCCAGATAAGCAGAGAACACAGCCAACGAAGGGTTGCAGTTGAATGCAATCTTTTAGGTAGAGACATTGGAGGATTTGTATCCGAGGCAAAGAAAAAGATTGAAAAGGCCGTAGATTTATCTCCTGGCTATTATATTACATGGGGAGGACAATTTGAACTTCAGCAACGAGCCAACAAAAGGCTCGCTATTATAGTACCTTTAACGATACTTATCATCTTTCTTCTTCTGTTTAGCAGTTTTAATTCAGTGAGAAGCGCAGCCTTAATAATCCTAAATATTCCATTTGCCATAATAGGTGGGTTTCCTGCTATGTGGATAGCCGGGGCAAATTTGAGCGTACCGGCTTCAGTAGGCTTTATTGCACTTTTTGGAATAGCAGTGGAAAACGGCATAATTATGATACAGTACCTTAATCAACTCAGACAGGAGGGTATGGGTCTAAATGAAGCTATACTGAAAGGTGCCGAACACAGACTTCGTCCTGTCCTTATGACTGCTTTAACCACAGCGTTAGGATTAATACCAATTCTACTCAGCCATGGCACAGGTTCTGAAATCCAAAAACCGTTGGCAACAGTGGTAGTCGGTGGTTTGATATCATCAACACTCCTAACTCTAGTCGTACTACCCACACTTTACGGCTGGTTTGAAAAAAAGGAGAAAGTATATTAAGACTAAAAAGAGAAATCAGGGAAAATAGAATGTTATAGTAAAGGAAAAAAGTAAGTTGACAAATCCCCCTAATTCCCCCTTTACTAAAGGGGGACTAAGGGGGAGTTAGTTAATTTGTTTACTATAAACAATGAAAGCAATAACCTTTCCCCTTTTTTGTGTATTGGTATAGAAACAATTGAGTAACAAAGATGAAACTTATAAAAATGCTATAACAGTAAAAATTTATCGTGATGACGATTTGTTTTTCGCTGAGAATGAAACCCTTGTTGTCTGTGGTACAGGGGATATCCCACAAGATGCCTTACAAGATTTATGTTTTCGTATTATACATTTCTTTGAGTACTACAAGAAGTTTGATGAAAGCGAACTTACAGGAGACGCTTTGAGATTGAAAAACTCTATCAAAATTTACTTATTGAGGAATAATATGCAAATTAAAAGAAGAACAATAGAGTCTAATCTTCCTTACAAACGCCTGTTCCACCTCGTAGGTGGGATGGTTCCTTAAAAGGATTAAAAGAAAATTCTCAGTTGTCAATATGTGGACAAAAGATATCGCTGAAGGATTGAATTATTTGAGTGAGCGGACTGGACGGACATAGCAGTTCTTGACGTTCCAGCGTACATTACCAAGGCTGAAGTAAACGCTCCACACTCCTTTCGCACCATATGTGTCACCACTCCAAATACCCCATTGTTCTTTATTAAAGACAGAGTCTATGTATAGATTATTATCACCCCTGCTGTATTCAAGCAGTGATACCGCTTCCTCTAATGTCGGTAATCGCCAGTCTTGATAACCTGCATATTCTCTGTAGTTCAATCTTCCTATCCAATTCCTTGCATTATCCCACCTCATATAATCACTCGAACCTGATTGATGCCACATCAGACCAGTGGCATGGTCTAATACCACACTGTCTCCGTTTATAGACTTCTCCTCATAGCGATGGGTGATTGTGCCGTGCCCATAAAATCCCCACTCGTCCTTTTTGCGTATTGAAATGTTAGACATTGACTGCACTTGGGAAAGAGATAAATTCTTATAAGATGAACGCAGGTTTGTGCGTGGCTGGTTTTCTGTTGCATTGAGAGTGTAGGAGAATATTAATATTGATAATGTTAGAATGATGGATTGAATCATTTGTCAATAGATTGGATTTAACCATGTTTACTTTCAATGCAATTGTAATAATGAAAGACCTGACCCCACTCTACGGGGAGCATATTTAACTTGGGGCAGGCGAATAACAAATAACTTCTGTCTTCTAACGGTCGCTGTTCCTATTTGAACGCAAACCTATTTGTCAAACGGGCAAGCCTGACCTCTTTCTTGTTTTTATATTTATAAATAGAATGCTTAACTTATTTTCAGTAATTCTTGCCAAACATTAACAATCTTTGCCCATGGAAAAAGGGGTCCAGGGTCTATTTTTCTAGAAACCTTAATGTTTGGTTTGTCACTGGAAATAACCATTTGATTATCAAGTTCAAAATGTTGCTTAATGGTTTTAAGTGAGGGTATCTTTTTTTTTAAAAAAGCTAGTAGCTCCACAGTAGAATCGATTTGTGCTTTAGTGTATTCTTCGGTAGGAATTTGATTTTTAGTTGAATACCAATCAGGATAGCGGCCAATATTAACAATTTCTATCCCGATGGAATGATCATTGTGCGAGATGACATGATATGCGATACGATTATCTTCAATAAAACGATAGATTTGACCATCTCGATCGATATAATAATGACCAGAATTCCCACATTTTTCCTTTCTGCCCGGTATTATTTTTTCTCCTTCTTTCCTGGCATCAGCAAGTGTTGGTAATTCTGTGCAGTGGAAGACTATTATATCAATAGATGATAAATCTCTAACTTTTAATAAATTATTATATGAAAGTAAATTGTCGATAATTTTCATGCTTCGTATGATTTTTATTTGTTTATTATAATAATGTAAAGTAATGCCGAAAGAAACTATACCACAAACCATGAAAGACTTACCAAAGTAATATTTATATCCGTGTTTTTCCCGTACTCCATTTTCACCAGTCAACAGTTCTCTTGTATGCAACGCATCGAGTCATTCTCATTTGAGTTAGATGTAGGTTGCGAATATAGAGGAAAAACATAATGCACTTAATGAGAAAAACACGATAGCTGTGAACACTAAAATTCGCGATAATAAGCATAATGAAAGTATTTTTTCAAGTGAAATTTAAGTCAGAAATAATAAAATAATTCCTAATGATAATGTTACATAAAGCATAACAATTTTAATGTCCTCTCTCACAATAGAAATTATACCTTTAGTGTATTCATGCTTATTATCATCTGTTCCTTCAAGATCGTGTAAGGATGAATTATCGTCTGTGTTTTGATTTCTAATCAAAGTTTCTCCTAAATAAATAATGCATAACTGTAGAACTCAGCGGTAGCCATTAACCGTCCGCTTGAGCGTCTTGTTTAGTCATTATTACATTGAGGAATACCAATTTTGCTTGAGCGTCCTTGTATCTATCGCTTAGGTTAAGGTTATCGGGTGCACAAAGGTCTGATATTTTAACAAAAAGGCGTTTAGCAATTTCAAGATAGTCTTCATCAAATAATAACCAATCACAAATGAAAAAGTAGCCTGCATTTCGTGCAGCCATAGTCATTTCATCTAGGTTCTGTTTGCCTTGATTCTGGCGTAGATTTAATATAAGTTCAGCAACTCTCCGATTTTGGCTTCTAGCCAGATCCCATTGGGACTTTTCCACCACTTCAGAGCATCTTATTTCGCCTTTCCCAAGTTTTGCATGAACAGCCTTGATGTCGTCAACTATTCGTTCTTCCCTGTATTGAAGGCTGTTATTTTCGACAAAATAGACTTTCGATGTGGTGGCGGTTAGTATACGCTAGCTTCTCCCTCGACAGCGCTACTGCGCTCCGAGAGGAAATCTCTTTAAACTCTTGTCTTGGTAACCGCTCATATAGCTGAGCTGCTGAATTTAATTTCAATATAACAGCCTCTAATCTCGGGTAAGATTTAGCGTCGGCTTGTAAAACCTCCCGAAATAATCGGGCTCCATCATAATACAAGTCATCTGCTACGCGCTTTATTTCGGCATTTCTATTGTGCTGCCTATCAGAACGAAGTTCAATAACCTGTCTGGCAATACCAGTCAACAATGCCCCGCACATCAGAAACCAGTAAACAACTTTTAGTATTCGTTGCGTGCGGGGAGATATCCTTTTAATTGGCTTATTAACGCTTCCTTTGAGAACGGAACCAAAGAACAAAAATAACAGAATAATAATCTCTAAAAGGTACTTGAGAATCATAGCCAGACCTAAAAATTGATAGTTAACGACCAGGATGAGGAGCGCTCTTTTTGCGTCTGCTCAATCCGCTTGTTGGCCAACCTTCGAACTACAGAAAAACTTTGTTACTTGCGCGCTCCTCATCCTGGTCGTTGGCCGCCGCTTTTTGGCGGCCAACAAGTTATTATAAAGTTTCTGGATAATACCATATTATAACCTAAGTTAAGCGATTTATAGACGGCAAAAAAACTTAAAACTCACTTAAAAGGCAATAGTAATTTGTTATAATACGTTTTTAAGAAAACAAAAACTATCACCCAATAAGTGAGGAAAGTATTATGA
>MAYW01000088.1 GCA_001723765.1 Candidatus Scalindua rubra | reverse complement strand
CCTGCGGTCTGGGCCAGGGTTTGAAAACCGTAGGTTTTCATTTGACAACCTGGCCGAGTCAGAACATATCAGAAATTTATCCCTTTTTGGTTCTGGCTCGGCCAGCTTGAGGAATTAACAAATCCCCCTGACCCCTTTGTAAAAGGGGGAATAAGATATGGTCAACTGTTCCTCATACGTATTCCTTAAGATATTTTCCCGTATATGACTTTTTTAATTTAGCAATTCTTTCTGGTGTACCGCATCCCACTATATGTCCACCTTCTCTGCCACCTTCAGGTCCAAGGTCAATGATATGGTCAGCACATTTTATAACTTCGAGGTTGTGTTCAATAACGATTATGGAGTGTCCGTTAGTAATTAGTTTCTGGAAACAATCAAGCAACTTTCTAATATCATCGAAGTGTAGACCTGTTGTAGGCTCATCGAAGATAAAGAGTATTTCTTCACCTTTCCCTTTTGCCATATAAGTTGCCAATTTCAACCGTTGTGCCTCGCCTCCAGAAAGTGTTGTTGCTGGTTGGCCTAATCGTAAGTAACCTAAGCCTGTATCTTCAAGATATTGTAGTCCCTTTTTAATCTGCAATATAGTTTTAAATAAGCCTATATACATCTCTGAAGTTAACATATGTCTGCTACGTGTGGAAAAGAATCCCATTGCCTCACTTACAGTCATTTCTAAAACTTCATGAATATTTTTATCTTTATAACTAATTTCTAGAATATCTTTCCTAAAACGCTTACCATGGCATTGATCACAAGTTACATATACGTCAGCAAGAAACTGCATATCTACCTTTATGTAACCACAACCTTCACAATGAGTACATCGGCCACCTTTAACGTTAAAAGAAAAAAAGCATTGAGTATAATTACGTAATCTTGCCTCCCTTGTGGAAGCAAAAATCTTTCTTATAAAGTCAAATACCTTTACATACGTAACAGGATTTGATCTGGGGGTTTTACCAATGGGTGATTGATCTACCATGATTACGTCATTTATATGTCCGTTGATATTTATTTTTTTGTGACTTCCTGTAAGACCATGGTAGATTCCGATTTTTCTTTTAAGGGCAGCGTACAGAGTGTCCTGAACAAGTGTGCTTTTACCAGAGCCTGAAACACCAGTTACGCAAGTGAACGTCTTTAGGGGAAAACTCACATTAATATTTTTCAAATTGTTTTCTGATGCTCCCATAATCTCAATATAATCTTTTGTAATTTTCCTCCTGGTTGGAGGTAATTCTATTTTCTTTTTACCCTTCAAATATTGGCCTGTTAATGAACCATTTCTAGAGGGAATGTCTTTTGCATTCCCAACATAAACGACATTACCACCGTTCTCACCTGCTCTCGGACCAAGGTCTATGAGAAAGTCTGCAAACTTGATTATTTCTCTATCGTGCTCAACTACTATAACTGTGTTTCCAACATCTTTAAGTTGTTTAAGTATATTAATGAGACGTTTAGTATCTCTTTGGTGCAATCCAATGCTTGGCTCATCCAGGATATATAGTGTATTAACGAGCGACGAACCAAGTGAAGTAGTCAGGTTTACTCTCTGCGCCTCTCCGCCTGATAGAGTTCTGGTCATTCTATCCAGTGTTAAATATCCCAATCCGACTTTAACCATGTAGCTAATTCTTTTCTCTATCTCCAACAGTATAAGCTTGGCCACTCCTTCCTCGAATTTTGAGAGTTTTATTTCTCTGAAGAAATTGTATGTCTCATCAATGGCCATCCCGCATATGTCTGATATATTAAGTTGATTAATTCTCACATTGTGAGCCGATGGATTTAATCTGGTGCCATTGCACTCTGAACATACGGTGTAACAGCGATATTTACTAAGGAACACTCTAACGTGCATCTTATATTTCTTTTCCTCAAGCCACTCGAAAAATTCGTCAATACCACAAAAGTCATCTGTTCCCTCTTTGATTAATTTTAATTGATCTTTCGTTAGTTTATGAAAAGGTGAATCAAGAGGGATATTATATCTGGGCGCAGCTTCCTGTAATTCTTCGAGCAATCCAGAATAGGTTGGTGTATTCCAGGGAGCTATTGCGCCTTCGCTAAGGGATTTTGTTTTATCGGGTACCACAAGATCCATATCTATTTCTATGGTATGACCAAATCCCTGGCATTTTGGGCAAGCGCCTAAAGGGTTATTAAAGGAAAATAAATGTGGAGTTGGTGTCTTGTATTCTATGTTGCAGTTATTACAACAGAAATGACTGCTAAATGATAATTCAATATAATTTACATTATCGATGAAAAGAGTCTTAATCTTTTTATTTGCAAATTTATTACTAACCTTAGTCCCCAAGTCTGTATCAGGTTGGTGGTTGGGTGAGATATATTGAGCAGGCAATTTATCTTCATTCATGATGAGTATACTTAAACAACCAGAACCCAATCTATAAGCTGTTTCCAGGCCGTCTATCAGGCGACTCTTAATCTTTTTTCCCGCCATCAACCTATCTACTATTCCTGCAACTGAGTTATATTTACAAATATCAAAGCCTTTATGTGGAGATGAAATATCTACGATGTTATTATCTGCAAGGATTCTAATTATTCCCCGTTCCCTTAAGGCTGATACCTGCATGCCACTGGAGATTTTTTTACTGATTGCAAGTGGGAACGCAACAAGGAATTTGGCGCCTTCTGGGAGTGATAGTATATAATCTGAGATTTGAAATACTGTGTCGTTTTGAACTATTTCTCCGCACTTTATGCAATAAGTCTTGCCTATGCGTGCAAAAAGGAGTCGTAGATAATCGTTTATTTCGGTTGCAGTTCCAACAGTGGAACGTCGATTTTTCACAGGATTCTTTTGCTCAATTGCAATTGCGGGAGGTATGCCTTCTATATGATCTACATCAGGTTTGTCTACCCTTTCTAAGAATTGACGGGCATATGCTGAAAAAGATTCCACATATCGCCTCTGACCTTCAGCGTAAAGTGTATCGAAGGCCAGGCTTGATTTGCCTGAACCACTGACACCCGTTATTACGATTAGTTTACGTAATGGAATCTCGATGTTAATATTTTTCAGATTGTGCACTTTAATACCACGTGCAACTATTGATTTTCTCATTATGTTTTTTAGTCTAAGAGATTATCAGGCGAGTTTCAAGAATTCTTTGTTGGTACAATCTTCCCCGAATAATTTCATCAGTCGGGGAAGATTGAATCAGAAAGTTGTTTGCTAAATTGAGATGGGGGGATAATAGAGCGAATAATAGGCCCCTAATAATAGAATAAGTATGGTGTCCCCCGATTTCCCGCACAAAGCTGTCATTCCCGCATTTTTTTAGCGGGAATCTAGGATGAACGAGCCTCTTAGATACCCGATAAGCTTGTCCTCGTTAAAACGGGGAAGCATTCGGGTATGACAAAAGCAGCGCATGCAAAAACCTAACCGGACACTACTGACAAAAATTGAAAATTCGTCAAACATCTTGGAGATACAGATGATAGATATACATACACACATACTTCCTTCTTTAGATGATGGAGCAGGAACGATGGAAGAATCGATTGAGTTGTGTAGAATTGCTGCAGATGATGGAACTAAGACAATTGTTGCAACACCTCATTCAAAGGATGGAGTATACGAAGCAAAAAGGGATGAGATACTAAAAATGGTTGAGACACTTAATCTAAAGTTGAAAGAGAATCAAATTGATATAGAAATACTTCCTGGATCAGAGTTACATATTAATGAGGGATTAGTAGGAAGCATAAAAAGTGGAGAGGTGCTTACGATTAATAATGGTGGGAGATTTATTCTTCTTGAGCTTCCTTTTCTATTTATACCTTCCGGGATTGATAAATTCATATTCAATCTTAAGATCAATGGTATTATTACGATAATTGCACACACAGAAAGGATAACGGCATTTCAAAAAAACCCGGAAATCGTTGCCCAATTGGTTAAGTCAGGCACGCTTATCCAAGTAACTGCTCATAGTTTGACAGGAAATTTTGGCGCTAGAGAAAGAAAATATACCGAAAGGCTTTTAAAAGATAAGCTGGTGCATTTTATTGCTTCTGATGTCCATTCACTCAATGGTAGGCCGCCAATTCTGTCTAAAGCAGTAGAAAGGGCTGCCAGGATTATAGGGGAAGAAGAGGCCAAGGCGCTAGTCTGCCATAATCCTGAGCAGATAATAAACGGTCTTGACATAAATTAGCTCCCTTTGGCAAAGCTGAGCTTAGCTCATGTCGCCAATTTATTGCATTTTGCTTTGCAAAGTGAAACTTACACTAATAACCATATACTATTCTTGTAGTAATAAAGAATAAGTTTTACCAGCCCGGCTAGCATTCTGGCAGGCTTGCCCGCCAGAATGTTTATCGGACTGGTAGCCTGAACCGAAACGTTTTGGTTCAATCAACATGATTGAACCAGCAAGAGAAATTGGAAAAGGATTTTAAGACAAGGAGGAAATTATTAACTGTCATAATTGTGGAGGAAAATTAGAGAAAATCAACCCTTTGACTTTCCCCGACCTCAAGGACGGGGTTTGCTCAGGGTTGATACTGAGCGCCGTCGAAGTATCAATACCGATCTGCCTTTCAAAATCAGGCATAGTTCTATTATTATCTTCAAAAAACTGCCTGTTTTGCAATGTGAGAATTGTAATGAATACCTGATTGAAGATACAGTTATGGAAAAAATAGATTCTATTTTTGACAAGATAGACACTAAAGCGGAGCTTGAAATCCTGAATTATGCTGTATAAGTATGAGAGGTAACTCCGGCTTAAAATGATTATGTTCAAAAATCCAGGAGGTATGTAATGATAACGGAAAATGAGAAAGATATAATTTTACAGTGTGCTAAAAAATATAATGTTTCCACTGTTATCTTATTTGGATCATCAATAAGAAAAGATAGTGAATTCAATGATATAGACATCGGCGTAAAAGGGATTGAACCTCGGTTATTTTTCAAATTTTATGCGGAGTTATTTAAGTATTTACCAAAACCTGTTGATCTTGTGGATCTTTCTAAGAAATCATTATTTAATGACCTTGTGGAAGAAACCGGGGTAAGAATTTATGGATAATCTACCCGGGCAAGTCCTCGCAGAAAAAGAAAATGTAGAGATAGCGCTGAACAATCTTAAAATGTTATGGCAAGAAAAGAGAGGTCGGTTATTGAATTAGCAGCCACTGGTACATTTCTTCAAAATATTTATAACGGAATGGAAAATATCCTGAAACAAGTTCTACGCGTAAAAGACATTGATGTACCAAAATCTGATACATGGCATAAAGACCTATTGAACCTTTCAGTATCGACAGGAATTATATCAGAGAGGTTATCTGACAAACTTTATGAGTACTTAACTTTTAGACATTTTTTTGTCCATGCATATGGATTCATGCTTGATGAGGTTCAGTTAGAAGATCTGGCCAGTAGTATACCAGAGGTATGGTCACAATTTATGGAAGAAATTGGAAAAGGATTTTAAGACAAGGAGGAAATTATTAACTGTCATAATTATGGAGGAAAATTAGAAAGAATCAATACCAATTGAATAATTACTCAATCGTTTTTTGATGTGATACACAAGATTGGAAAACGGTTTAATATACGATTACGTTGCTGTTATGTTATGAACTGTAAAAAACTTAAATCATGGTTGCATCCCCTAGTTTTGTCGGTCATATTGGAAATTTCCTAAGTAGCCTGCCCAATTACGATAGTGAATGAGATTTGAAAGGAGTAAAAAAATAAGAAACTTATTACCCCCTATAACAGTAAAACCCAATATAAATCCTCATGATTTTATAAAACGTGTATATAATTTTCTAGAACACTCAGAAGAATTCCGTATAGAATTACATGAAAATTTTATGGGAGAAGAAGGTTTATTAATCTTAAATATAATACCTCTTTTCAAAACAAAACACCATGGATTGTACGGTCAAATAATTAATAATAAAAAAATTGATTGTGAAAATGTTAAGATTGAAATAAGGGCTAAGCGGTGGAATCCACCTCATCCAAGTTATGATACTTACGTTGCTGCAGCGAAACAAATATTCATTCCCATTCTTAAAAAATATAACAAAATTTATGCTACTCGACTAAGGATGAATATAAAATCTGCAAGATCTCGTGAGTCTAATCTTTCTCCTAATGTAAAACCATTATTCGACAGTTTTGTAATATCCGCAAATAAAGATTATCTTAATTCATTTGATTGGGAAAGATTTTATAGATTCATACTCGTTGCGCATTCCTCACGAATCAAACTCAATGGAGAAGGGCTGTTTAGGCTTTTAGTTAAAAGTGGTTTTGAGGAGTACTACGCTCGAGAAATTGCTGATGTTTATCAACATGGCCGGGCGTTACTGTCTATAAAATAACTTTCTCAATTTTTAAATAAAATAAATTACCGTGCTTTCCGTCCAATCAAAGACATAAAACAATAAAAGCACTGCACGCCTTTGCTTTTTAACTTTTTTTAAGAGGAGGTTTATTATGGGAAAGAAAGATTTCAACATTGAAGATTATATTCCAACAGAAGATAGTATTAGTCAAGGCTATGATAATAAAGAATTTCATGAAGAATGGGACAAAGTGAATGAACAATTGGACAAAAATTTAGTTATTGCATTTCTCGGTACTGCCTCATCAGGTAAAACCACAGGGATCAAAGCTCTTTTTGATGTTGATTTTGGAGATATTTCTCCTATACCAGGATCAACAACGGATGTTAAAGTGAAAAAAATAAATGAAAATGTATATCTTGTTGATGCTCCCGGGTTTGGCGATATAAAAGAAGAAATATCTCAGAAGGCAAAAGAAATATGTGATTCTGTTGATATTTTCATATACATTCTCAATGCTGAAGGTGGATACAAAATCCAGGAAAAAGAAGACTACCAGGATATCTTAAAACATAATAGAGAAGCTCTTGTTGTACTTAACAAGATCGATCTTCTAAGGCCACATCAAAAAGAATATTTTATAGAAGATCAAAGAGAGAAAATGGGAGTGGAACTCAAGAATTTTATAGCAGTAGCATTTGATCCACTTCCTCAAATTTCTCCAACACCAATAAATGTGGACAAAGTTCAAAACTGGATTCAAAACACCCTTGAGCAAAAAGGTAAGGATCTTCTTTTTGCAAAAGTTGCCCGTCAGAAGGAAAAAATATGTAACAAATGGATTAAGGCTGCTACTGCTTCTGCCGCCACTATCGGGGCCCTTCCAATACCTGGGTCTGATTATATTCCAATTACTGCTTGCCAGGCGGGTATGACATACAAGATTGCTGTTACTTATGGATATAATCCAACGAAGAAAGATATCAAAGATTTTCTTGCTGGAGTTTTTGCAGGGCAAGTTGGTAGGCAAGTATTTCGGGGGATATTGTCTTTATTGAAAGGTGCAGGATGGATTCCAGGACCAACATGGGCTGCGCAAGCTGCCATATCCGCTTTGGCTGCTTCTATTGCGGCAGGTTCCACTTATGGATTAGGCAAAGGAGCTCAGGCTTATTACAAAAGTGGGATGCAGATTCCAATCGTTGAAATACAACAAATTTTTAAGAATAATTTTGAAGAATATCGTAAAACTAAAAAGGTAGACTAAAATCAAAATGTTTTTTTTGCCTTTACCTATAATTTATGCGATTTTTACTTTAATAGGTTTTTTGTTAGGTTGGTCGACCGTTAAACTTATTAAAGCTATCGCCAAAACACCTAGATATGTTGATAAGGAATACAAGGATAGGTTGGTTATTTCTCTTTATGGCGCTGCTTCATCTGGTAAGAGTTCAGGAGGTAAAGCGTTATTTGGAATTGATAATGGTACAATTCATCCTATACCTGGGACTACAAAAAAGGTTTCTGTTTGCACTCTTCCACAAGGCATGTCAGTGGCTGATACTCCAGGTTTACAGGATACAAATGAAGAGCTAGTCAAAAGGGCAAAGAACTTTATTGACAATGTAGATATATTCATTTATGTAATTAATTTAAATGGTGGGGTAACCAAAAAGGTGAAGGCGGATTTGTTGCTGCTCAAGGAAGTTAAACGTCCATTAGCTGTGGTATTAAATAAAATAGATACTATTGATTCTAAAAAGCGTGACGAATTTATAGGACATCAAAAAAGTGTTGTCGAAAGCATTCACCCATGGAAATTTTTCACAGTTGCCTTTGATCCACTTCCACAGATTTCTAAGAAACCAATAAATGTTGTACAAGTACTTGATTGGGTAACTTCTACTGTAAAAGAGAAAGGTAACGAACTTCTTAAAGAAAAACAAAATGCAGAGGTTATTTAAGCAAATATTATTCATTCTATTTTTTCTGTTCATAGTGTGTCGAATTTATGCTACCTGAATCCAAATACGAATTTCCTAAATGTATTTATTTAGACCAAAATAAGTGGATTGATTTAGCTAGAGCGCATTATGGACTAAAAGAAGGAGTTCCTTTCAAAGAAGCACTTGAATCGCTTAGTTCAGCGGTTGCCGCTGGTAAAGTTTTAGTGCCTATGTCGTGCATCCATGTAATGGAAACTGTTGGATTTAATAATAGCAATGGTCGCCGTCGTTTAGCAAAATTTATGGTGGAGCTTTCAGATAATTTATTTATTGTTCCACACATTAATATTAGGCGTTCTGAAATTGCTCACGCTGTTCTAAAAGTGCTTGGTCTAAATCCTCAGACTTCGCTCCGAGCACAGGTGCTCCAGAGGGGAATTTCATTTGCGTTTGGTGTTCAACCCATGATTTCTGAGGTTACTAAGAATATCACGAAACAACTAGAAGCTATTATAAGCTCTAAAGAATTTTCGGTAGAATTTCTGGTAAATGGAATAAACACTTCAGTTTCTCGAAACGATCGTAAAGTGTCCGAAGAGATATTAGAAATACTCGAAGAGATTCGAGGAAGAGTATTATCAAAACTCACTCCGGATATGCAGCTTGGAGTTGAATTTCATGAGTTGTTTACGAAAGGGTCACCCGGCCAGGAAATGAGACAGGTTCTAAAAAATCTAAATATCACTCTAGATAACTTTATGCAAAATTTTAGAAATCACAATCAATATTTAAGTTTCTTTCAAACCGTTTCTACGATGGATGTTTTTGTAAAGCTTAAAGTCGCGATGGATAAAGAGAAGCATCGAAGAATACACCGTAATGACACAAAAGATATGGTTTTTCTTTGCGTAGCAGTACCTTACTGTAATGCAATAATAACTGAACGTTTTTGGAACCACATAGTAAGAACAACAGGACTTGCAAACCGATACGAAACACAAGTTGAGACTAATCTTAAAAAGCTTCCTGACTTGTTGGAAAATCTCTGTTGCTTCTAAAGCTAGCCCGGAGACCAGACCTTGAATATTGAATTAAGAATAGTTATGGTCGCACCTTCAAATTTCATTTTATTAGTTTCGTTAACATTTTACTCGTTGATCATCGTTTAAGCTTACGTGTCGACACAGATCTATTGATGCGGTATAGTTATTACATATCTTGAAATGATAGCAGAAGAACTAAAGAGTCTATTTATAACATACGTCGTTTTAACTGGAAGAGGCAGATATGGAATAAAATTTAGATAAACAAATTAAAGGTATGGGATTCTGATGAATTTAATGTAGAATAAGTCGAAGGATTAAAATTTGAGAATTGGACTAAATCTTCAAAGGGTTAAAATGAGTGCGCCAATAAGAATAGCTACCCCTATTTTGCCAATGGCTTGACATTCGATAGTATTATGGTTATTTTTCTGAGAGTTTTTATTGACAAAGTGCAAATCTTTAAGCTATATTCATTTTTATGAAGGCAATAACTTTTAGGAAATATGTAACAGAGGTTTTAAAGAACGCTATTTATGAAAAGGGCGAAAGTTCTAATGTAATTATTGCTGAGGCGCCGGATCTGCCAGGTTGTTTTACCCAGGGCCGAAATTTTGAAGAAGCCAGGGAAAACCTTATTGATGCTATAGAACTCTGGGTTACCGTTGGGTTGAAGAAAGGTGAAGAAATGCCAATCGTTGGTGGTTGTCGTATAGCCGCGGATGTAAAGGTACCAACAAAGAAAAAGATTTATGCCTAAGCTGAAACCCTGCAAACGACGGGTATTGATTAGGAAGTTGAAAGAATTTGGATTTAAAGGACCGTACCCTGGTGGTAAACATAGTTGGATGGAAAAAGAAAATATCCGTCTTATCATTCCCAACCCACACAAGGGCGATATAGATGCCGGACTTATCAGAAGGCTTTTGAAACAGGCCAAAATCCGTCATGAAGAGTGGAATAAAATATAACAATTCCTTTCCTCCATTCTTTAGGCAAGAAAAAGAGGTGGAGTTTTGCCACGTACAGGAACCAAAACTAATTCCTTGTTGATTGGATGTGCCTTATCTTTGATGGACAGGTCATCCTGCTGAATTGTCTCAGGTCACGCAAACGGTCTTCCTGTGGGAGAAGGTCGATATATTTTGTATAAAGCATGCCAAACGTCCCGGCATCCTCATATCTTTTTCTTTCTGATGTATCCTCAATGTCATATTTGCGTTTGTAAAAGAGGTGATATCTTATATATTCTTTGTCAAACTTACTTAGCTTTATTGATTTATTTTGTAGTGCAATAAAATATTTTAATACCAGGTACTTGGTTACATTTGCCTGTAACTCCAGTTCGAGAAGACTAAAAGGGCGATTCAATTTATAGTTTTGAGCTATGAATAAGAAATGATCCAATTCTTCAATAAAGCTTGCACATACGTCAATATTATCATCGTGAAGGCCAAGCCTCGGGTCGTTGTTTTCCAACTCTCTGATTAATTCATCGGGGTAATAAATATTTACTTTAAGCGCATGTCCGGCATCTCTTATAAATACCTTTGCTCCCGAATGACTATTAACAACCGTTCTTATCTCTTCCTTTGCATAGAGTTCTCTATAACCCCTATCACCAATAATATATTGTTCGATATTGGTAATTCCTGTATCCAGTGCATAGGTCTTTTCTATCTTTCTTTGTAATTCTTTAATTAAAGGGTGTCTAATTTGCATTGTTATCTAATTTTATAAAGAGGAAATTCAAAGTTAAGATTCTTCGGTCGTTCCTCCCTCAGAATGACATGCTGACCCGTCCGACCAAGTCATCCGGGCGGGAATGTCATTCTGAATGTAGCGAAGCGGAATGAAGAATCTAACTTGTCTAATATTGAATAATATATTATTGACTCTGCTCACCGACATTGTTCTTAACTACTTGATTTTACATATAATTATCGCTTAAATATTATTACCTCAATGAAATCATATAAGTATATAATATCTTAAGAGTTAAAATTGTTTAAGGTGAGTTAAGTCCATAACCCATTTGAATAATTAGCAGATTATTATGCAAGTCCTGTTTTTGCAGGATAACCCTCATGAGAAAAAAAGAACGAGGCTTTAAACCCTTAATCCCTACTATGTATTTCTTTACACCATCAACACGACTAAGCGTTCTTTACAACGGGGTAAAGGTATTGCCTATTCATAAAACACAAAACCTGTGCAACAACCTCAAAACCTTCTGATAATTGTGATAATGTGGCAGAAAGCCTGTTTTTTCTTGCATTTGTATGTTCTGATGCCAACCCATAATATGTCTTTCCAAAATCAACATAATAATGCTCATCAACTGATCTTCGTCCGTATTCAAATCTGTACTCTATATATTCAGGAATCATTCCCGTCAAGAAAAGAGTATAGTTTCCTATATGACAGTAAATATAAAACTTTCCAACATTATCTGTTCGTAATGAATTTGTAATCATGTCTACTATGTATTGATAAGAAACTTTTTCGTCTTCTCTTATCTTAAACAATCTTGAACTCTTTGTAAATTGCGCTAGCATATTTGCGATGTAATTTGAAACCTGAGTGTCTTCAAGTAAGTTCATAATTCTTTTTTTATTCCAAGGAATAACTGGCTTTGTACTGTTTAATAACTCTATAGTCTTTTCAATAAATTTTGTATCCTTTCTTTTTTCTCTAAGCGCCCTCCTTAAAAGTAGAGAAAACAAGAAATAAGGGGATATTTCAAGAATACGTTCTGTACAATTCATCACTTTATTGAAAACCCTATCGCTGTCAATCATCTTACCTATTATGTCTTCGTCTCCTCTTATCAAGCTTGCGATATTTTCATAATCATTTCGTTTAGTCACGTAACTTTCGATAAGAAAAAGGAGGTCTTTGTCAGGTAGTTTTTGTAAACTGTCTTTCTGAAGTTCTTGGATAGCTTCTTCTGTCTCCATAGTTCACCTAAAATTTTTAAACAAAATGGTTTAATCCAAAAATAGGTTCCCTGTTTCCTTGCCCCGTTGAATAACAGCTTATAGAGCCTTATATGATTTTATGATTTATTCTATACGCCCCAACCAAGATATATATAAAAAACGTTTCATTCTACGGGGCTTGCCATGAGGGCTAAAACCACAGAGCTAAGCTCAGCTTTGCGGGAATGACGAATAATACAACAAATTATCATTCCCGACCCCGATCGGGAATCTATAATTTTATCCTTCGTGATGCCACGTTGTGACATGAAGATTTAATAATATTATCGGCTACTTTAAATATTTTTTCAACAAAATATATTGGTATTTGAATAAAAAGATAATATAATTTTTACTAAAGATGGATGAATTTTCTTTTATAAAATGGATAAGAAGTAATCAAAAAAAGACAAAAACATTGTAATTGGTATTGGTGATGATTGTTCATCCATAAAAATTAGTAACAACAAGTTATGCCTTGTTACGGCGGATATGCTTGTAGAAGGCACACATTTTGAACTAAAGAAGAATACGCCCGGAGAAATAGGAAAGAAATCAATTGCATGCAGTATCAGTGACATAGCTGCTATGGGTTGTTCAGCTAAATATGCTGTGGTTTCTATTTGTTTTCCTCATGAAACTAAGACAAAATTTGCTAAAGAATTGTTCCTTGGGATGAAAAGAGAAGCTGATGCTTATGATATTAAAATAATAGGTGGAGACATTGTTAGTGGAAAAAAAATGTTAGCTATCAATGTTGTCATGTATGGTAAGAACGACGGATTAAATCCAGTAACACGCTCTGGAGCAAAGATAAGCGACGCTATAATGGTAACAGGAACATTGGGAGGATCGATATTAAGAAAACATATTGCATTTAAACCTCGTCTAAGAGAAGGCTTAGTACTAAATAAGAAATTCAGTATTAATTCTATGATAGATATAAGTGATGGTCTGGTTGCGGATTTAAATCACATTCTTGAGGAAAGCAAGGTAGGTGCAATTTTATACAGAGATAAAATACCAATATCCACAGATGCAAAAAAGTTGGCACGCAAAACAGGTTTGTCAGCACTTTATCATGCACTCCATGATGGTGAGGACTATGAATTGCTTTTTACTCTTTCAAACAAAGAGTCCGAAAAACTATTAGCATCAAAACCTCTTCAAGTTCGTTTGTCAAAAATTGGTCACATAAAAAAGTCAAATGGAATAGTAATGCAAGATTCAAAAGGTAAGCTAAGAATAATAAATCCTATAGGATATAAACATTTCAAGTAAAACAAATTGTTCTATTATCGATAGTTCTATCCGCATTGAAACCAGGGAAGTTGAACAGACAATCGAACTTGGAAGCTTAATTGGTTCACTTCTAAAGGTAGGTGACGTAGTAGCACTCATAGGTCAATTGGGTGCAGGTAAAACGTATATGGTAAAGGGAATTGCAGAAGGCCAGGGTGTAAAAGATAGAAAAGCAGTAACAAGTCCAAGTTTTGTGTTAGTAAAACAATATATGGGAAGATTACCGCTTTATCACTTCGATGCGTACAGGATGAAATCATCTGATGAAATGTATGATATCGACTGTGTCGATTTTTTTTGGGGCAATGGCATATCAATTATCGAATGGGCAGATAAGGTAATAGAATGTCTACCTGATGAGTATATAGAAATCACGATTAAAGTAGTAAACCAAACGTCTAGAGATATCCATGTATCTTGCAAAGGAAAAAGATATAAAGGTTTTATGAAAGAACTTAAGGGGAAGATCAAGTGCCTAAAATAAAGATTTTACCACTAACTGTTGTAACTAAAATAGCTGCCGGTGAAGTTATTGAACGTCCTGTTTCAGTTTTAAAAGAATTGATTGAAAATTCTATTGATGCTGGTGCAACACACATAGAGATTCAACTGGAAGATGGTGGCAAAAAACTTATCAGGGTTTCCGATAATGGCATTGGAATGGATAAAGATGATGTGGAATTAGCTTTTGTAAGTCATGCCACGAGTAAATTGCTAAGCGATGATGATCTTTTTTCTGTAAATACATTGGGTTTTCGGGGTGAGGCTCTCCCAAGCATAGGAGCTATTTCTCAGACAAGGATTATATCCCGTACAAAAAGTGCGTTAATTGGCTCAGAAATACGAATTGAAGGAGGAAAACTTCATAAGATTAAAGAAAAGGGATCACCTGAAGGTACACAGGTTGACGTACGTAACTTATTTTATAATACACCAGTTAGACGTAAATTCCTTAAAAGCACACATACTGAAATGGCTCATATATCAGAAATGGTTACAAGATTTACACTAGCATACCCAAATATCCATTTCAACACAATCCATAACGGCAAAAACGTCTTAACTCTCCCACCTGCAAACGACTTAAAGGAAAGAATAACGACTATTTTTGGAAATGAAATAGGCAAAAATCTTATCACTATAAATTCGAAAGAACCAAACGTATCTATATATGGATATGTTTTACCACCTACACATAATCGTCCAAACACAAAGATGCAATTCATCTTTCTTAACGGAAGGTATATTAGAGACAATATAATTTCCCATGCCATAAATGCTGCTTATCAAAATCTTTTGATGTCAAAAAGGTCTCCCATAGTCTTTGTGCTGCTTCAGGTTGATACCAGAGACATAGACGTTAATGTGCATCCAACGAAGATTGAGGTTCGATTCAAGAATGCAGGACTTATACATGATCAGATATATTCCACAATACATTCAGCTCTTATAAGAACCGAATTACATTCTCCACTTAAGGTTACAAGTCAGGATAAGCATGCTAGCATAGAAACCTCACCAGAAACAGCCACAACCAGAAGCGCTCCTGTGGGTAACTTCAAAGCCCGACACGCATGGGATAAGGATATTTTATCACACGAAAAAAAAGAATCCGTGATGAAATCCATGTCAGATTTCTTCTCAAAGTCTTTAAATAAGAAAGATCCTTATCACAAAGATGAGCATAAACAGTCTTACTTGCAACCCTCTGAAGATGAATATTCATTTAAACAAGTAAGTACGTTCACTTCTTACATACAGATACATAATTCATACATAGTCGAAGAAACAGCCGATGGCTTAAATATAATTGATCAACATGCCCTGCACGAAATTGTCCTTTACCATGAGATATGGGAACAGATTAAATCGTCAAAACTTGCAGTACAAAAACTGTTAATTCCAGAGCTAACAGAATTAACACCTCGTGACTACGTTACTATTATAAGTCTTAAAAAAGAACTTGGTACATTAGGCATGGAAATAGAAGAATTTGGTAAGAGTACGATAGCTATTCGTACGCATCCTCAAATTTTGAAAAATTTAGATTTTCATGAGCTTATTCAAAGCGTTTTGGAAGAAGTTGATAGTGATGAAATTAAAGGTGAAACAGATAATATTTTAAGAAAGATCGTCAAAATAATGGCTTGTAAAGGTGCCGTAAAGGCAGGCCAGAAACTGGCTTCACAAGAGATCGTGTCACTTTTGGAGAAAAGGAAAGACGGTATTGTTACTGATTTTTGTCCGCATGGCCGTCCAACAACCCTTGAATTTAAAATGTCTGAACTCGAGAAACAGTTTAAGAGGAAATAGATAATAGTTTAAGTGTTTTTTTAAAGCTATATGATTAATGCAAAAACTGCAATATGTATAGCAATTTTATAAAATTACCACAACATATAGTCATTTGTAGGGCTATTGAAGGGGCTATATTTATCATAACGTTAACTTTTCTCTTGACGGTCTATAAGTTTATATATAGTATTATTTTTTTGAGCGGTTTTTTAACTTTAAATAGGAATGGAGTTGATTTTTCTATGGCTAAGATTCAGATTTCTGAGAATGAAAGCTTACGCGAAGCTCTCAGAAGATTTAAAAAAATGTGTGATAAGGAGGGCATAATAAACCAATCAAAACGTTATGCTTATTTTGAAAAACCTTCTGATAAACGCCGCCGTGAAGAAAGTAGACGAGTTAAAAACATAAAAAAGGCTCAAAACTTAAATCCTAATTTATTTAGTTCGTAAAACTTGTAAGATTGTTAACGATTCAAAAAAACTATTTTATTTTTTAACAAAATCAACAAATCATATCAATTATTATAAATCTAAATAAGACAATATCATATAGATGTCCGTTCTATAAAGACCTGCCAATAATTTAGCTTCTAACTTAACATTTCCTTTCAAGATATATTTCAAAGAAAATCATACGTTTGTAATTTTATACTTAAAAAATCTTTATTCTAATTTAAGATAGATTTAATGCGCTTTTTCCTTTGACACCAAATTTCTACCTGATAGATTATATAGAATGACTATACTTGCAATTCAAAAAACATGGTTAAAAACGCACAGGTATTATCCCTTTAGCTATTTTCTAAAGGAAAATTTTCCCTTCAAAGTTCACAAGATTTCGATTCATGCGGGTTTCACATGTCCTAATAGAGATGGATTAGCAGGAGTTGGTGGATGTACTTATTGTGCTAATGAAAGTTTCAGCCCAAATGCTCGAAAGGCAATTGTACCAATAAAAGAACAAGTTGAAAAAGGCATAAAGTTTTTGAAAAGAAGATATGGTGCTGAAAAGTTTATTGCATATTTTCAGGCATTTACGAATACATACGCCGATGTCGAAACATTAAAGACTCGATATGAAGAAGCCCTGCTCAATAAGGATATAATTGGTATTTCTATCGGTACGAGGCCTGATTGCATTACTGATGAAATATTGGATATCATTAGCAACTATACTAAAAAATATCATGTATGGATTGAATACGGTTTACAGTCAATTCACGATCGTACGTTGCAATTAGTAAATCGTGGGCATGATTACAAAGCGTTTGAAGATGCAGTAATACGTACAAAGAATAAGAAAAACATAAAGATTTGTGCTCACGTAATCCTCGGTCTTCCTGGAGAAGATTGGAATGATATGATGGAAACGGCACAGGCTGTATCTTCGATTGGTCTTGATGGGATAAAACTTCACCACCTTTATATTGCGAAAAACACGGCAATGGCTAATGAATATCTTAAGGGTAATATAAAAACAATGAAAATGGAAGAATACGTTTCGCTTGTTTGTGACTTTTTAGAAAGGATTTCTCCAGATATAGTCATACAGAGGCTGGTAGGCGATACACATGGAAATTTCTTAATTTCACCCGTATGGAACGTAAGCAAGGGTGAGGTGTTTTCGGCCATTACCAATGAATTAAAATGCCGCAATTCATATCAAGGTGCAAAATGTGCACTATGTCCTACCTTACACCAAACACAAGTAGTTTAGTAGTATAGAATTTCCATTTTATGTTGAATAAGATGTAGCGGAGGTCTTCCCGCCCGAACGTACCCGTTCGGTACGGGCGGGTAGACCTCCACTCACCATGGGGAGGATACCATTGTGCGAGTAAACTTTTACCAGCTAACCATGGATGTGGAAACCTAAAGTTTCCGCTACAGCTACAGCAGGTATATATAACTTTAACATTATTATACAGATGCAATAACCCTTGACATGATAAAGTTTAGATAGATATAATTCATCATGTTTACTATCAAATGGGACTAAAAGCGGGCGTAATTCAGTGGTAGAATACCAGCTTCCCAAGCTGGGTGTCGTGGGTTCGAATCCCATCGCCCGCTCTAGTTATATACAAAAAATTAAAAACACGGAAACAAATTAATGAGGTTTTTAGCACTAAAAGGATTTGGCTATATTATAATTATTTTTCTATTCATAAATATTCTTACAGGGTGTGCTACAAATTACAGGACAAGCATGGAACCTCCTCCAAGATTAAAAAAGGAATTAGACTCCTTAAAATCTAATGTAATTACTCCAAAATCTACAAGATATACAATTAAAAAGGGTGATACTATATGGCGAATAGCTTACAATCACGGTGTTTCCCCTGATAGTATTGTAAGAATTAATCATATCAAAGATGTTACGAATATAAAGCCTGGACAACAATTAGTTATACCAGTAGGTTTTGGAAGTGCAAAAAAAACATCCTCGACGACAACTTTACTATCAACTAAACAATCAAACGAATCATTTATATGGCCTTTGCATGGTAAAATTTTGTATGGTTTTGAGCAATGGATAGATGGGTACAAAAATAAAGGAATCGATATACAAACTGTTAATGGGCAGGCAGTGAAGGCATCAAAAGGTGGAGTAGTTGCATTAACCTCGGATACACCAGATGGATGGGGTAAAGTTGTCGTACTTCAACATGATGATGGTTCTTACACGTGGTATGCTTATAATTCCAGGATACTTGTTAAGAAAGGAGACAGTGTTGCCCAGGGACAAATAATTGCAAAGGCTGGTAGTACGGGAAGAGCAAAACAAGACAAACTTCA
>MAYW01000087.1 GCA_001723765.1 Candidatus Scalindua rubra | reverse complement strand
TCAAATTCAACAAAGTATACATAGTTATTTTTGTACTTAATTCTTATAATCTCATTCATATTCCACATGTTTTTACCTCAATCTAATGGGTCAATTTTCTTTACTTCTTTTCCTTCTCTTGCTAAATCCCAATCTTCTTTAAGTTTTTTTTAATGTGTTCTAAGAACACTTATTATTACCTGAAATATTCGTAAAGTATCTTTTATATCATAATAATACTAGTAATCCTTTTTATTTAATGGTTTCTATTTTATCTTTTTACTTATTTTTTTATCAATTTCTTCATAATCTTCATATCCAATAATTTCATATAGTTCTTTTCTTGTCATCATTTCTTCAATAAACGCCTCTTGTGTTCCTTCTACCTTCAGCTTACTTAATGCATCTGCAACAGACTTGAGCATTACCCTGAAAGCCGTCAGCGGGAAGAGCGTCATATTGTAGCCCATGTCTTCAAACTCATTGACGCTCATATACGGGCTCTTGCCGAACTTTGTCACAAAGTAAAGGAGACTTTTATTATTATTTCCCTATACTTTTTTACTCAAAACTGAAAACTGGAACCTCAATTGTCTTTGTAGGTTTAAACTCCTCTTTTGCATACTTTAGGAGTTTATCTGTGACCTCAGGGGAATATGTTTTTTCACCACAAGATGTACAAACCTCGGCAGGAACTTCCTCTACAAAAAAATAATTATTATCTTCTTCATAACGAAATGCTACATTTCTTTTTTCTAATTTGCCTCCACAAAACACACATTTCATAATAATCTACCTCCTTATCTTAAAATTAATCCATTCTTCTGGATCAGGATAGTATGTTGTAATAATTACAACTAATGGTGGAATTGATAATTGAACATGTAAATCTTTTCCACTTTCAGTTCTCCCATATATTAAGCAGCTTGGAGAATATTTATCATCCGGATATTTTTCAATAATTTCTCCATTGATAATTGCATCTTCAATCTCCAACCTGGTTATTGATCTTTTGATCATTTGCTTTACTGCATGATCAGAAACTCGATATTCACCTTCTAATATTTTATCTTGAATTGGTTTAATATCCATACAGATTCTTAATGATCATTTGATTAATCTTCTTTATAAAAAGTATGACAATATAATTATATAATTTCTGTATAATAATATTTGATTTTATGAATTACGGCAATTCCGATTAAAGATTAAAATTGCTTAGCAATTTTGCGAAGCAAAATTATCATATTCTATTCCATCTTTTTACTTATCTTCTTATCAATTTCTTCATAATCTTCATATCCAATAATTTCATATAGTTCCTTTCTTGTCATCATATTTTCAATAAACGCTTCCTGGCTTCCTTCTGCCTTCAGCTTACTTAATGCATCTGCAACAGACTTGAGCATTACCCTGAAGGCCGTTAGGGGAAAAATTACCATATTGTAACCCATGTCTTCAAACTCTTTAACGCTCATATACGGGCTCTTGCCGAACTCTGTCATATTTGCTAAAAGTGGGGCGCTGATTTCCTTTCTGAACAAAACAAATTCTTCCTTAGATTCAAGCGCTTCAGGAAATATCGCGTCAGCTCCCGCTTCTAAATAAAGGTTTGCCCTTTTGATTGCCTCATCTATTCCTTCTACAGCCCTCGCATCTGTCCTTGCTATGATGAGAAAGTCAGGATCTGTTCTCGCCTCTACTGCAGCAGCGATCTTCACTGCCATGGCTTCGGGAGGAATTAAGCTCTTCCCTGCAAGGTGACCACACTTTTTAGGCATCTCCTGATCTTCTATATGCACACCGCCAGCAGCTAAACTTTCCATCTCCTTAATCATCATCATTACGTTTATGGCCTCTCCAAAACCGGTGTTTCCATCAATTATGCATGGTATATCTACGGCATCTATGATGTACTTTGACTGAGTCAAAACCTCTGTCATAGTTAAAAGTCCGATATCAGGCATGGCGGCAACCCCGTTTGCCAGACCTGCCCCTGATATATAAAGGGCCTTAAAACCAGCCTTCTCTATAAGCCTTGCCGATATTGCGTTAAAGGCTCCCGGCAACACGACAATGCCATCCTCCATAATATCCTTAATTTTTGGCTTCATATTCTAATTCAACTATTTTTTTGACAGGATTTACTGGATAAACAAAGATCTATATAAATGATAAGAATAGTTCAGTAAATCACAAGCAAATAATTGGTCTGTTAAATTAGATTCTTCGGTCCCTTCCTGTCGTCAGGACAGGCATATCCTCCCTCAGAATGACATGTTGACACACCTTGTCATTCTGAGTGAAACGAAGAATCTCCAGTTTGAAAGCAAATAATTTTTCGAGGAGAATAAAAGTCTAAGGACTTAACTCTCAAAGACTTAAAATGGAAATTCCTATACAATCAAGGTAGAATAACAAATCTTGTGTATCTTGTTAATCCTGTCTAATATTTTCTCTTAGTGAACGCTGTAACAACAAGCTATTATTTTTTCAGTAAGAGGATCGTTTTTTGCATTTTACAATCAGTGTAATTGCTTTTAAATCGGTGTAATCAAATCTTTATCTGTGTCATCAAATCTCCGATGTTTTCCAGGTTTTCCAAATTCCAAATATTATCAACAATTTCGTTTAATGTATTATCCTTTATAAGACCTGAGTTCAAGGTATTAAATTTCTCCTCCAGTTCACTATCCGTTAAAGCGTTTTTGGGATGGCCTTTGGGGTATGTAACGGTTTTGGTAAAGGTTTCACCCGATTTGCTCTTTATCTCTATAAAGCAGGGAAAGGCTTCGGGATACTGTTTGTTATGTTCGGGATTACGCATAACTTTTATCTTTGACATAATCTTCTGTAAATCAGGATCTTTAATCCTCTCTTCCGTAAACTGCCCGAGTCCTACCATCCCGTCGCAAAGGGCGACGGCAACACAGTACGGCAGACTGTGATCGGCTGTCTCTCTTGTTTTAGGGGTCCATTTCTCCTTGTCACCGGCAATAATGTCCACACATGCATCATAGGTTTCGATATTAATATCTTCTATATCCTCAATATCTACCTTGTCACGTAAAGACAATGCGGCTGTAACACCCGCCTGTGAATGATACTCTGAAGGATAGTATTTTATGTAGGTATCAAGGATCTTAAAATTATCTCTCTTGCTTCCAAAGTCTTCAACCTCCAGATCAAAAGGGCCCGTAACCTGTTTAAAGAATCCTTTCTCCCCTTCAAAGATTTCACATGGCCCCATCATTCCTCCTCTTGCAAGCAGAGCGGCAAAAACGCCGTTTCTTGCAGCGTTAGCGGCCGCGCAACCTTTCCACATGGACAACTCCCCTACCCTTGTTTGTCTCAAAGGGATGTTCGGCGCAATACTCAAGGCGAGTGCATGTTCAATTTCTTCCAATTCCATATTCATAAGCCTGGATGCAAGCACGGAGCTTGATATTGAGACATAGCCGACATGATCCCATCCCCTTGACCTGAGCGATGCAGAATCACAAAACCTGCACTGAATCTCATATCCCAGGACTATAGCCGTAATCAAGTCTCTCCCACTCCCTCCTTCTGCTTCGGCAACAGCAATTGCTGCTGGTATATTATCACTGGGATGAGCGGGTTCCTTTGACAGGTAAGTGTCGTTATAATCTAAATAACGGAAGAGGATGCCATTTGCAAATGTGGCCAATTCAGGAGTTGTTCTGACATCGTTCCCAAAGATAGTGGCGCTATAATCGCTTTGAACCCGTTGCCCCATATTTCTTGCAATTTGTCCCGGGATGCTTGTAAAAGCGCCCAGTGCGCAGGCAAAACTGTCAAGAACCCTTCTCTTAGCCTCATGTATTACTTCCGGTGACAGGTCATTATAGTCAAGCGTACGTGCATATTCAGCAATCTTCCGGGAAATGCTTTTCTTTTTATTATTCATGATTAAAGAAATAATTCACCGCAAAGGCGCAAAGTGCGCAAAGGCATCCGGCTCGTAGAGCCTACGCCTCGGAGAGAAACCAGGTAATAAAAGGATTACGATAAAAGCAACTAACTAAATTCCTAATACTTTTGTCGGGATATATTATTGTATAATATAATTTTATGCAGGTATCAATTAATTTTTAGTTGTCATAAGCTTAAAATAGAGTTAGAGTAATGTTATCTAACAATCAAAAGTAGACAATTCTAATAAAAGTTCCTTTTGCGGATAAACATAAGCTTTGGTGGGCAATGCCCACCCTACTTCTTTATTTTTTTCTTTGCGTACTTTGTGTCTGCGGTGAACTGAACTTTTACAAATTACGATGACTGATAAAAATAATTTTAATGGTTTCAAGCTAAATATCGGCAAAGTCTCAATTCTGACTTTTAATCAGGCTAAGGTAAATATATTCTCAACAGAGGTTCTGGAGGATTTTATCCTCGCCCTGGAAATGTTAGGAAAATCAAGAGACGTAAAAGTACTCGTAATTATGGGTGAAGGAAAGACCTTTATTGCAGGGGCAAATATTAAAGAGATGGCAGCATATTCACCGGACGATGCTGAAAAGTTTTCCAAACTTTTCCACCAGGCGATGAATATGGTTGAAAATTTCCAGGGAACCGTTGTTGCTGCCGTAAACGGTTATGCCCTGGGAGGCGGTTGTGAACTTATCCTTGCCTGTGATCTGGTAGTGGCATCCGATGAGGCAGTGTTTGGTCAGCCTGAGATAGGTTTGGGCATTATTCCTGGGGCTGGAGGGACACAGAGACTGCGGGATAGAATCGGAAAACTAAAGGCAAAGGAGCTTATATTTACGGGGAGAAAAGTTTCTGCAAATGAAGCACTTTCTATAGGACTGATTAATAGGGTTGTTTCACAAGACAAACTTTTCGATGAGGCAATGACGCTTGCCAGAGACATTGCCTCAAAACCTTTGCATTGCCTTAGGGTCGCTAAAGATCTGATTAATTCCGGATCAATGGATAAAGAGATAGAAGAATTTAGCAAGATGTTTTCCATTGAAGATCAAAAAAGACTTATGAATAAATTTATTAAAAAATAATTACGCATGTTTAAAGTCAGATTCGCACTATTAGACGCTTAAAGCACCAAAACTACCAACATGTTGTCGATGTTTTGTAAGTTGTTGTTTTTGTGTTGTTTAAAAGACAATTTTAAACTTGTACTGAATTTATTTCAGTATTTATAAATGGAAATGTCGAATAATGAATTCAGGAAAAAAGAAGTTCTCACGCAAAGCCGCAAATTCACCCTGTTAGATAACGTAAAATAACCGTTATTTGTACGATAAGCACACGTTAATCACGATAAACGTAGTTGACTGTTGGATAAGTTATATCTAACAGGGGAACCGCTAAGAGAACGAAATAAGAGTTGATGATAACCCACTGAAAGTGGCTTTTTTTCTAAGCTTGTCTTAGAAAAAATTTAATGTTTAATAACAAAGCTGTGGAATAATAAATAATTCTTTGAGTTTTAAATCAGTAGCAACCTCTCTGAGTCGTAGACTAAAACGAGTCGGAGACCGTTTGAACCAAAATCAAACAGTTTTATAATTTAGCTATTCTTTTTACTTAAGGGAAAGCCTGCCCTGGTGCGATCCGCTCTGCGGTCTGGGCCAGGGTTTGAAAACCGTAGGTTTTCATTTGGCAACTTGGCCGAGCTAGAACACATCGGCAATTTATCCCTATTTGGTTCTGGCTCGGCCAGGTTGGGGTCAATATAATGAAAAACGTTGTAATTGTCAGTGCCTGTAGGTCTCCAGTTGGAAAACTGCAGGGACAATTATCATCTCTAACAGCCCCTCAACTCTGCTCTAAGGTTATTGAGCATGTGCTTAAACTATCAAAAGTAGAAACTTCGCAAGTCGATGAGGTAATTCTGGGAAACGTAATCTCTGCCGGAATAGGGCAAAGTCCTGCCAGACAGGCGGCTCTATCAGGTGGCCTCCCGGATACGGTCGCCGCCCTTACCATAAATAAGGTGTGTGCTTCAGGGCTTAAGGCCGTAGCCCTGGGCGCACAGGCCATAAGTCTTGATGAAGCTGAGATTGTTATTACGGGTGGGATGGAGAGTATGTCTAATGCTCCGTTTCTCTTGAAAGAAATGCGAAACGGAAAAAAGCTTGGTGATTCCAAAGTAATAGACTCGCTTATTTTTGACGGACTTTGGGACTGTTACAATAATGCCCATATGGGCACATTATGCGAGTTGACGGTTGATAAATACAAAATATCCCGGGAAGAACAGGATGACTTTGCCCTTCAAAGTCATAAAAAGGCCGCAGAGGCAACAAAATCAGGGAGGTTTAAGGAAGAGATAGTCGCTATATTTGTTAAAAAAGGCATTTATGAAGACGTTGTTGATACAGACGAGACTATAAGATACGATACCAGCATTGAAAAACTTTCTACATTAAAACCTGTTTTTTGTGATAAGGGAACAATTACTGCCGGAAATGCTCCGGGATTAAATGATGGCGCAGCCGCACTCCTGCTCATTTCCGAGGAAATGGCTGGAAAATTAAAATTGGAACCAATTGCTAAAATTATTGGTTATGCTACTGCGCATACTGACCCTAAATGGTTTACTATAGCACCTGTCAATGCAGTAAAGAGGCTTTTGGAAAAGACATCACTTAAGATTGAGGACTTTGGTTTAATAGAAGTAAATGAGGCCTTTGCCGCCCAAACCCTTGCCGTAATAAAAGAACTTTGTCTTGACCCTGCCAGGGTAAACGTTAATGGCGGCGCTATTGCCCTTGGCCATCCTATAGGTGCAAGCGGGGCTAGAATTTTAGTCACTCTAATTCACTCCTTAAGACAAAGGAAGATGAAATTAGGACTGGCAGCTTTGTGTTTAGGCGGTGGTGGCGCCATGAGTATGGCAATTGAAACTTTATAAACAAGGTAATCGATCACCGCAGAGACGCAAAGAACGCTGAGAAAAACATAAAGTTTTTTAAATAAAAAGATTAATTAGAAAGTATCTGATTAACTGGTTTCCCTTTGCGCACTTGGCGCCTTTGCGGTAACCTGAATTTTAAAGACTATGGCAGACAAAAAAAGTTTAGACAAAATAAAAGAGAAGAAAAAGGAATGGGAAACGACAACCCTTGGTGAAAGCTTAAGGGACACTCCCGAAAAGAAGAAAAGATTTACAAATCTCTCTCAAAAGGTAATCGAAAGGATATATACCTCTTTAGAAAGCGATATAGATTATTTAAATGATCTAGGGTTTCCAGGCGAGTATCCTTATACTCGAGGTATATATTCAACCATGTATAGAGCCCGGCCATGGACAATGAGGGAGTTTGCGGGGTTTGGCACGGCAGAAGAGACCAATGAAAGATTGAAATATCTTTTAAAGCAGGGACAGATGGGGTTAAGCATCGCATTTGATCTGCCTACGCTCTTGGGAAGGAACTCTGACGATCCCCTTTCTGAAGGAGAAGTTGGCCGATGTGGAGTAGCCGTAGATACATTAGCTGACATGGAAATATTATTTAAGGATATACCTCTGGATAAAGTAACAACTTCCATGACTATAAACGCCCCGGCAACCGTGCTTTTTGCCATGTATATTGCCCTGGCAGAAAATCAGGGAATAGACCCGGCAAAATTAGAAGGTACAATTCAAAACGATATCCTGAAAGAGTACATTGCCCAGAACGAGTGGATATATCCTCCGGAATCATCTTTAAGATTAATTACAGATACAATAGTCTACTCTGCACGACACATTCCCAAATGGCATCCCGTAAGCATCAGCGGCTACCATATAAGAGAGGCCGGTTCAACGGCGATACAGGAACTGGCTTTTACACTTTATGACGGACTAACATATGTGGAAGAAGTTATTAAGGCAGGCTTAGATATTGATGAATTTGCACCGCGGTTATCTTTCTTTTTCAACTCTCATAATGACTTCTTTGAAGAGATAGCTAAATTCCGGGCAGCAAGGCGTATCTGGGCCAGAGAGATAAAAAAGAGATACAACCCCAGAAACCCTCATTCAATGGCCTTGAGATTCCATACTCAAACTGCCGGCTGCACACTTACGGCACAACAGCCTATGAACAACATAATCAGGGTTACCATTCAGGCTTTAGCAGGAGTTTTAGGAGGTACCCAGTCTTTGCATACAGATTCTCTGGATGAAACCCTGGCCCTTCCTTCAGAGGAGGCGGTAATGATCGCCCTTAGAACACAGCAGATAATTGCGGAGGAAAGTGGTGTGGCAAATACAATTGATCCCTTAGGTGGGTCATATTATATTGAAGCATTAACCAATGAAATGGAAAAAGGGTCGTATGAATATTTCAAAAAACTTGATGATCTTGGAGGGATGATCTCCGCCATTACAAAGGGTTTTCCTCAAAACGAGATCAGGAAAGCCAGTTATACATATCAGAAAGAGATTGACGATAACGAAAGGATAATTGTCGGGGTAAATAAGTATACAACAAAAGAAGAACAACCTATAGAAACTTTAAAGATAGAACCTGAGATTGAAAAGAAACAGGTTGAAAAACTACAGGCTTTTAAAAAGAATAGGGACAATAATAAACTTAATAAGGCCATTGAAGATTTAAAAAAAGCTGCCTCAAGCGGGAAATCGGTTATGCCTATGATTATTGAGACCGTTAAACTTTATGCAACAGTGGGAGAGATATGTAACGCTATGAAAGAAGTTTTTGGAGAATATAAAGAATTATGAAGGCAAAATTGTTAATTGGAAAGGCCGGCCTGGATGGTCACGATAGAGGTGTAAAGGCTGTTGCAAAGGCCTTAAAAGAAGCTGGTTTTGACGTTGTTTATTCAGGTCTTTATCAGAGTCCTGAAGATTTTGTGAATAAGGCAATCGAAGAAAAAGTAGACGCCATTGGTGTTAGTTGTCTTACCGGAGCACACAATGTGATATTCCGAAAAGTTATAGACCTCTTGAATGAAAAAGGGACTGGAAATATTCCGGTTTTTGGTGGAGGAACTATCCCGGAAGATGATGTAGAAGGATTGAAAAAGATAGGCGTAAGGGAAGTGTTTCTTCCAGGAGCAACTCTGGAAGAGATAATAGATTTTGTGAAGGGGCTTGTTAGAAGAAAGGGGGATATTTGACAGGATAACAGGATATACATGATACTTGTCTTGAATTTATTTCAGGATAAATCTAGTTAAACGAAAAATCAAGGATTTAGAATAGGTGATAAACAGGATTAATAAATTATCTTGTTTATCCTGTTATCCTGTCAAAGAAGGATCCAAATATGAAAAAAGTATATTTAATTTCAGGTGGTATAACTAAATTTGCAAAAGCGCATCCTGAAAAGGATTTCAGACTCATGGTTCGGGAGGCTTATGATTATGCTCTTTCTCAAGTGCCCAAGTTCAAACCATCAATGATAGACGGTTCTGTAGTGTCTTATTTTTCTGACCACTTTACACGACAACTTAAGGCAGGTGCAATGGTTCAGGATTTCCTGGGACTATGCCCAAAACCTTCAAGACGAATAGAAGGCGGCGGAGCTACAGGCGGACTCTGTATACAAAGTGCGTATGAGGCTGTTGCATCCGGCAGGATGAAGGTAACAGTTGCTGCTGGATTTGAGACCATGAGCAGGGTAAATACATGGAAAGGTAATGAGTTTATTGCTCTTGCATCCGATACAAACTATGATTATCCATTAGGTGGTTTTTATACAGGATATTATGCCATGATGGTTGTAAGACATATGCATGAATTTGGAACTACTCCCGAACAGATGGCATGCGTATCTATAAAAAACCACAAGAATGCACTTTACAATCCCTTTGCACAGTACCCTGCAGACCTGACTATAGAAGATGTAAGAAAATCTGAAATGGTCTCATGGCCATTGACACGTCTTGATTGCTGCACTATGAGTGATGGAGCTGCGGTTTGTATACTGGCGGATGAGGATACTGCCTTTAAGGTGTGTGAAAATCCTGTCCTCATAAAAGGCGTGGGAACAGGAACTGATTGTATGCGTATGGCTGATAGACCTCATGGAGATGTTATATTGCTTCCAAATGAAAGAGAAGATGATTATAAGGAACTCAAATATCCGGGTGTACATTCTTTCAGAGCGGGAAGAACGGCGGCAAAGATGGCGTATGAGCATGCGGGGATAAATAATCCATTGGACGAACTTGACTTTATCGAGTTGCATGATGCCTATACATCCTCCGAGATACAGACATACGAAGATTTGGGCTTATGCAAATACGGAGAGGGCGGAAGCTTTGTAGAAAAGGGCAAACCTTTTTTGAAAGATATAGATTATGGACTGGAACTCCCCGAAAAGGCCGTAATCCCCGTTAATCCATCAGGCGGGTTACTTGCCTCAGGTCACCCGGTCGGTGCTACAGGCATAATGCAGGCAGTGTTTTCTCTGTGGCAATTACAGGGAACAATTGGAAAACATTTTGGAAATGATAAACTTCAAATAAAAAATGCTAAAAGAGGGCTAATTCACAGCCATGCAGGAACAGGAACTTATGTATCAGTAACTATTTTGGAGAAAACTTAAATGCCAAAAAAAATCAAAATACCGGAAACAGAAGAGGGAACAATATTATTTAATACTGATCCCGTTATTATTAAAAATCATTACGAAATGGACTACATCCATTCATATGCACAAGATTCACCATTTTTTATTGGGCTCTCAAAGGGTGTTCTTTTGGGCAGCGAATGTAAAGAATGTGGATACAAATATGCCACTCCGCGTAAGCACTGTATGTACTGTGGAAAAGAGACTGCATGGTTCGAACTCCCTAAAACCGGTAAAATTCATACCTGGACTACCTGTTATTATGGTGGGGAAGCATTCTTAAAAGAGACACCCTACAATTTAATTCTTGTAGAGTTTGATGGAGTTGATACCCTCTTTCAGTCAAGACTTATCGGAATAAAAGAAGACGAGATAAAGATAGGCATGGATGTTAAGGCCCAATTTTTAAGAAATTCGAAATTCAAGGCCACAGACGTCTATTTTGTTCCATCGTATTGATAAGGGCCCGATTGCATAGGAATTCCCATTTTTTAGTCAGACGTCCACATCTGTCTCTGGCAAGGATTACAGGATGATCGGGATAAATCTTAATCATGTTAGTTTTTTGATGGGTCCACTTTGTTTGCCCCAACACTTCACTAATTTTAAAGCTTCAACAAGCACTAACAAACTATATTTTGGGTGGCATGGATAAACTCGTTTGTCCGTGCCACCCGGCGGAATAGTTATTGTTTTTCATTATCCGATTGTACAGAGCAATATCATGACGTCAGTAAATGATATAAAAAAAAATAGGTGTTATTGGTGCAGGAACAATGGGGCGAGGAATAGCCCAGGTATTTGCTCTATATGATTATGGAGTTGTCCTTGTTGATACAGAAGATGCAATACTTCAAAAAGCAGTAGAAAAATTAAAAAAATTTACAGACCCCGATTTGTGGGAAAAGGTGTCGAGTCTTATAGTAACTTCTACAGACCTTGAGAAGTCAAAGGAATGTGATCTTATTATAGAAGCGGTTTTTGAGGACATTTCGGTAAAGAAGGAAGTTTTTAAATCCATTAACAGTGTGTGCAAGAAGACTGCCATTATTGCCACAAACACATCATCGATATCTATCAACAAACTTGCCACCGAGGTGACAGACCCTTCCCATCTTATCGGAATGCATTTTATGAATCCTCCCAAAGTAATGAAGCTTGTTGAAATAGTCCGTGGCGAGAAAACATCTGAAGAAACCGTAAAGACTATAACAGAATTGACAAAACGCCTGGATAAAATTCCAGCAGTTGTCAATGACTCGCCGGGTTTTGTCTCCAATCGCCTTCTCTTTGCCCTCATTGGAGAAGCAATAAAACTTTTAGAGAAGGGAGTTTCTACAAAGGAAGACATAGATACTGTTATGAAATATGGCATGAATCACCCTATGGGCCCTATAAAACTTGCTGATTTTATAGGACTAGATGTTTGTTTGGATATAATGCAGGTGATTTATGATAATTTAAATGATGATAGATACAAACCTTCGCAACTTCTTGAAACACTGGTTAGAGATGGGAAATTAGGGAGAAAAACAGGCGAAGGCTTTTATAAATATGATGTATAAAATAGTAATAACCTGTGCCATTACCGGAGCAGAAACTACGAGGAAGGATAATGCAAATCTTCCTATTACACCTGAAGAAATTGGTCAGGCAGCCTGTGATGCTTATAATGCCGGAGCATCAATTCTGCATCTTCACGTAAGAGATAAAGATGGTTTACCTACACAAGATTTAAAGGTTTTTAAAGAAACGATGGAAATTGTAAGGAGGAAATGTGACATTGTTATTGAAGTTACCACCGGTGGTGCTGTAGGAATGACTCTTGAAGAGCGAATACAGCCACTACAACTTGAACCTGAAATCGCATCCCTGGATTGTGGTACTATCAATTTCGGCGATGATTACATTTTAAATACTCTTCCGATGATTAGAAAGGTAGCCGGTATCATGCAGGACTATGGTATTCGCCCGACCCTTGAATGCTTTGATTTGTCACACATCGATACTTCTCTTGTTCTAATTAAAGAAGGGCTTATCAAGGCACCGTTTCATTATGGGTTAGTTTTGAATGCTCCGGGTGGAGTGCGTTATGATACAGAAACCCTCGGTTTTCTAATAAAACGCCTGCCGGAGAATAGTTTTTGGACTGCTATTGGAATTGGAGGTAAAGCATCTCTTATGGCAATCTATGGAGCTATCTCTTTTGGTGGATTTATTCGTGTTGGTCTGGAAGATAACGTCTACTACTCTAAAGGAGTATTAGCTGAAAGTAACGCCCAACTCGTTGAACGCGCCGTACGCGTAGCAAAGGAATTTGGCTGTGAAATAGCCGGGCCTGACTATGTAAGAAAAACATTTAAACTAAAAGATTATTAATAACATGGGCATAAATATTCTTAAAGATGGAGATCGGTTTGGAAGTCATCGTGTGATTAATCCAAAAGGTGCGCTTCCCCAGCCTTCAGAAAAATTAAATAATAATATAGATATTCTTTGGGATAATGAAATCCTTGTTGATGTAGAATTATTAAATATCGATTCGGCCAGTTTTACACAGATCAAAAAGGAAGCAAAAGGGGATAAAGAGAGAATAATAGAAATTATACTCGATATAATCAATGAGCGTGGAAAACTACATAATCCCATTACAGGCTCAGGTGGTATTTTGGTAGGTAGTATAAATTGTATTGGAGAAAAATTAAGAAATAAATGTGCTTTGAATAAAGGCGACAGAATAGTTAGTTTAGTATCCCTTTCGCTTACTCCTTTAAAAGTTTATGATATAAATGAGGTTAAATGTAACACCGCCCAGGTAGAAGTTGACGGTAAAGCGATACTTTTTGAATCAGCTATCTATACCGGGTTACCGGACGATATTCCACTACCCCTAGCCCTGGCTGTACTGGATGTATGTGGAGCGCCAGTTCAAACGTCCAGATTAATCAGCCCTGGTAATATTGTAGTTATAATTGGAGCCGGTGGCAAATCAGGTATTCTTTGTGCTTATGCAGCAAGGGAAAAGTTACAAAGCGATGGAAAAGTGATAGGTATTGGACACTCAGATAAAAGTATTAAAAATCTTGAGACTGTAGATCTGTGTGATTCTATTTTAAAGTTAGATGCCCGGGATGCGTTATCGTGTTTAAAAAAAATATCAGAAATTACTAACGGCAGATTAGCCGACGTGGTTATAAACTGTGTAAACGTTCCTGATACTGAATTAGCTTCTATTCTTATGTGTCTGGATAGAGGTAAAATTTACTTCTTTAGTATGGCTACTTCATTTACTAAAGCGGCTTTGGGAGCAGAAGGAGTGGGTAAGGATGTAGATATGGTTATTGGAAATGGATACGCAAGGGGACATGCAGAAACAGCCCTTAATATTCTGCGAAGATCAAAAAAAATAAGAAAACTTTATGAATCAATTTACTGTTAATAAATTAGCTCCCGCTGGTCGCTAATTTATGGCATTTTGCTTCGCAAAATGATATTACCCTTAAATAGTACGCTATCTATTATAGAAAACTAGTACATTTTGTAAGGTGCGATATTTCAATAGATTGCCTGCCTATGCGTGACCGCCTACCTGAGCGAGTTCGCCTGTATGCGTGCTCCGCACAGGCAGGCACGCAGACAGGTGGAATTTCCGATATATGAACATGCTATGCAAATTGACTAATATAATTAATGTGGGTTAAGCGACAGCGAACCCACCTTCCTCTTTTTATCTACTGCAGGTTCATGCTTGTAGCATGAACCTGAACGTTTCGGTTCAATCTACAGAGCTAAGCGCAGCTTTGCAAAATTGAACCGACAATAGGGAGGATATGTGGATGATACAATACATTGGCGTTATTCAAGTGCGCGAAACTATGCGGAACAAGAAAGTTTGTTGGAGGTTTGTATGGAGTGGTGACGCAAAGCGTCTTATAATAGCCGTTACCACGCAGAGCGTGGGAACGAGTAAGCTCTGCGTGGGAATGAGTAAAAATCCCCCATATCCCCCTTTAGAAAAGGGGGAAAGAGGGGGATTTGAAGGGGGGACTAAGGGGGATTTATTTAATTCGTTTACTATAATAGGAAAGAAGGTTTTATGAAAAAATATTCAAAAGTAAAATACAGTGATATCCCTCTTTTCAAGAATATTAGTGAAGAAGATTGGAAAGATTGGAAGTGGCATCTTAGAAATGCTATTCGAGACATCCCCACATTGAAGAAAATTATCGAAGTTGATAAGGACGAAGAAAAGGAGTTAGAAAAGTGTCTACAGAAATTTGATATGAGTATAACTCCATATTATGCTGCCTTAATGGATAAAAAATACAAACGTTGTCCTGTAAGGCTTCAAGCTGTGCCGAGAATCCAGGAATTAGAAATCTCTGAAAATGATTATATCGACCCACTGCATGAAGTTGCTGATTCACCGGTTTTTGGTCTTACTCACAGGTATCCTGACAGAGTATTATTCCTTGTAACACATATGTGTTCAATGTACTGCCGCCATTGTACACGAAGGAGGGTGGTTGGCGACCTTGATGAACACCTCTCTGAACAGCATTTAAATAAGTGCTTTGAGTATATCCAAAATCACGAAGAAATCAGAGATGTGCTGATTTCAGGAGGAGATCCCCTCACATTTGGTGATGATCACCTGGAACAACTTATCAAAAGAGTACGTGGAATTGAGCATGTTGAGATTATTCGAATAGGAAGCAGAATGCCGGTTGTTCTGCCTCAGAGAATTACCGATTCATTAGTAGATATGCTGAAAAAATACCACCCAATTTATCTTAATACACATTTTAATCATCCTATGGAGATTACGTACGAATCAAAAGTGGCTTGCGAAAAACTTGCCGATGCTGGAATGTCCATGGGTAATCAGTCAGTTCTGTTGAAGGATGTTAATGATTGCCCGTTCATCATGAAGAAACTTGTGCATGAACTATTAATGATAAGGGTAAAACCTTATTACATATACCAGTGCGATCTTTCGATGGGAATTGGCCATTTTAGAACATCCATAGTTAAAGGGATGGAAATAATCGAAAATCTGCGAGGGCATACAACGGGTATGGCAGTGCCTACTTTCGTTGTTGATGCGCCTGGTGGGGGAGGAAAAATTCCGATTATGCCTAATTACATACTATCACAGTCTGACAGGAGATTAGCCATTCGCAATTATGAAGGTATAATTACCACCTATACACAGCCAAAAGATGTAATTTCCGACTGCGGACAATGTCACATTTGCGACGATGAAAGATATAAGCCTCTGGATGGTGTTGCAAAACTTCTCTGCGGAGAAAGATTATACCTGAAACCTGAAAATCTAAAAAGACGCAAAAAGTAATAAATTCATACATTGAATATCATTAAATAGCATCCTAAGGGTGGACTACGATTGCTAACTGTAGCGGAAACCTTTAGGTTTCCACACCTACATGCCTGCCTGTGCGTCGCACGCAGACAGGAACATGACAAACCTTGCTTTCGCAAGGAGTTCAGTATTGGAATCCTCCCGAAAGGGAGGGAATATCGAAATGAAAAATAAACTTCCCTTATCACTGGAGAAAATTGATCAGGCAAAATCATTGGCACGTAATATAGCCAATCCTATACAAGAGTTTATTGATCAACATACCACTGATACTGTTGAAAGGGCAACTCTTCGCATCTTAGGCGCTGATGGAATTAATGCAAATGCAATCCCAGTTCCAAATCTTGCAGTGTCTTCAGTAAAAGAACATCTTTCGCATGGCGCAACCCGCTATTACATAAACGCAATGCTAAAAAAGGACATGTCTGTTTCAGAATTGAATAATGCAATTATTGACGGTCTCGATATTTCAACATTTGAATTAGTGGATTTTGAACATATAGAAGAGAAGGCCTCGGAACTTATCCAAAGATTCAGGAACCGTATAAAAGATAACATTAACCATCGTAATCAAAAACTGGATGAATATGATAAAAACAAGGATTCTCCACTACTCTATCTTATTGTAGCCACCGGAAACATCTACGAAGATGTAAAGCAGGCTACAGCAGCGGCTGAACAGGGAGCAGACGTAATAGCCGTAATACGCACGGCAGGTCAAAGCCTTTTAGATTATGTGCCGTACGGGGCAACAACAGAGGGTTTCTGTGGAACATATGCAACTCAGGAAAATTTCAAGATTATGCGCGGGGCTCTTGATAACATTTCTGAAAAAGTGAAACGCTATGTACGTCTTGTAAATTATTGTTCAGGGCTTTGTATGCCTGAAATAGCAACAATGGGTGCGGCTGAACGTCTTGACATGATGCTGAATGACTCTATGTACGGAATACTCTTTCGTGATATTAACATGTACAGGACATTTATTGATCAGCACTTTTCACGAATGATAAATTCTTTTGCTGACATCGTAATTAACACTGGAGAAGATAATTACTTAACTACTTCCGACGCATACGAAAAGGCATATACTGTTCTTGCCTCTCAATTGATAAATGCTCAATTTGCCAGCAATGCCGGTCTTCCACATAATCTTACAGGCCTTGGGCATGCCTTTGAAATGGACCCGAAGATTAAAAATGGCTTCCTATACGAACTGGCTCAGGCTCAAATGGCAAGGGAGATATTTCCTGACTATCCACTTAAGTATATGCCTCCAACAAAATTTATGACGGGGAGTATCTTTAGAGGATATGCTGTGAATACGATGTTTAATTTTGTTTCTAAGGCAACAAATCAATCAATTCACCTGCTGGGCATGCTGACAGAAGGTATTCATACACCCCATATACAGGATCGTTTTCTCGCTGTTGAAAATGCAAAGTATGTCATGAATAATATGGCTGATTTTTCTGATGAAATCGAATTTAAAAAAGATGGGATTATTGCCAAACGGGCTGAAGAGGTTTTAAACAAGACGATTGAATTTTTGAAGGAAGTTCAAGAGACAGGTCTCTTTAACTCTATAGAAAAAGGGATGTTTGCTGATATCAAGAGAAAAAAAGATGGTGGTAAAGGATATGAAGGTGTTGTCAAGAAATTTCCTGAATACTGGAACCCGGTGGAGGATTTTTTAAGGAAAGAATGCTCATCGCAAAGACTCAAAGAACGCAAAGAAGCCAGAAAGCGGTAAGAAAAGTAAATTGACAATCCCCCTATTTCCCCCTTTTCTAAAGGGGGAGGAAGGGGGATTTTCCCTCTTTTCCAACAGGCTGTGTCACAATGTCATTCTGAGGCTTTAGCCGAAGAATCTCGATTTTGTAACCTGTTGTAAACATTAGATTCTTCACGGAGTTTATCCTGAGCCTCAACTAGATTCTTCGCCTTCGGCTCAGAATGACGGGCGAAGGGTTCAGAATGACATTAAATGCGTTTCTAGGATTGTAACACAGTCTGTTGTGGGGAGAGGGTTAGGGTGAGGGGGCGAGATAATACAACAAAAGTAGTGGTCCTGTCTGCCGACAGGCACGTATTGCCCACCAAAATTTATGTAGCGGAAGGCTTTAGCCTTCCACATATACTTAATGATGTAAACCTAAATGTTTGCCCTACGGCTTAATTCAATGACATTATCCTTACGAAGGTGAGGGGTTTAAATTAATGCGAATTTACTAAAGGAGAACATGATGCACATTAGACCTTATGGTGATACATTAAACGATGGTTCTATGCAGCTATCTTTTACACTGCCAGTTAACGAATCTGAAAAAGCAAGAGAAGCCGCACGGCTATTCGTCTTAAAACTAGGTTTCCTGACTTGTGAAGTAGTTCACTCTGAAGCAATTGCAGATGGTTATACATTTTTTTTAGTGTATGGTAAGACAGATACAAGCATTGATTATAACAATGTTGTAGTTGATAAAACCCACAAAGAAGACAGTTTAGGATTTGATGATATAAATGATTTTATTAAAAATAAAATAGGACGAAAGATTGTAATTGTAGGCGCCTGTACAGGTACTGATGCCCATACTGTATGTTTAGATGCCATAATGAATATGAAGGGTTATAACCATCATTATGGACTGGAGAGATACCCAATGATTCAATCATACAACCTTGGAGCACAGGTTCCTAACGCTGAACTCATAGAATTCGCCAAACAAGTTAAAGCAGATGCAATCCTGGTTTCGCAAGTAGTTACACAAAGAGACATACACATTAAAAATATGACCAATTTCATAGAAATCCTGAAAAAGGAAGGCATTCGTGACGATTTCATTGTTGTTGCAGGAGGGCCAAAGATTAGTAACAAGCTGGCAACAGAACTTGGTTTTGATGCCGGTTTTGGTCGCGGAACATATGCTGAACATGTGGGAACATTTATAGTCAGACGTATTGCTGGCAAAGATAAATAACGCAAATTTAAGTATACTCAAGTGGCTCGCATATTGTTATTATTCGAGTTAGTGCATCCTGCACAACTCTTTCAAAATGGCTACAACGACATCCATGTCGTTGCTTCACGCCCTTTTGGATATGTGCTTCCGCACAAAAAAAATGTAATCCATTGATTCATTTACACTTAAAATGGAAATTCCTCTATACTATCAAGTTACACATCATCACTGTAACGGAAACCTT
>MAYW01000086.1 GCA_001723765.1 Candidatus Scalindua rubra | reverse complement strand
CCCCTTTACCGCCTGGATAGTTCATTTAAAAATAGTATCCCTCAGGTCGGCGATAAAGTCAAGAAAAATATTTGCAATTTATTGCTAAAAAGAATAAATTCTATTGATGTAGAATTTGAAAAGGAAGTGTTTTGTGAATTTAAGGAAATGGTGATTCTGATGATGAAGTTTCAGAAGTATATCAATCTCCCACAAGATATTGGGTAGATACATTTTAAGTATATGTAGTTTTGATGTCAAACAGTAGGTACCTTATTAATTTTTTCTATATACGTAAATATGACTAGAAGTAGTCTACGTTTAAAGGATAATTCAAAAATTGCCATAATCGGTGGCGGTCCAGCAGGAAGTTTTTTTGCAAACTTTGCTATACGACATGCAAAAAAACTCGGAATAAAGATTCAGATAACAATCTTTGAAAGTAGGGATTTCAGTCAAAGAGGTCCCAGAGGATGCAATATGAGCGCTGCCGTTATCGCTAGTTCTTTACACGCAAAACTTGTAAATGACGGTATTGAGCTACCTAAAAATATTGTACGTCAAGAAATAAAGGGATATTATTTCCAAACGAAAGAATACGGTATCGAATTACATAGGCCAAAACCGAATGAAAATAGTAGTATATTGGCAGTGTACCGTGGTAATGGCCCTCTTTATAGTATCCACAAAGATAATTACAGCTTTGATGATTATCTGCTAAATCATGTCATCAAACGAGGTGTAAACGTAATCTATGAGCCTGTACAAGCATTAAAACTATCTTCTAATATTAAAACTCCTGCAAACATAATCTATGGAAGGCGTAACTCACATAAGGAGATGAAAGCAGACCTTGTAGTGGGTGCATTTGGTATTAATTCAACAATAGTTGATAAAATTAAAGGATTAAATTTTGGTTACGAACCACCTAAAACTATTAGGACGTGTCAAATGGAGATGCCCTTAAGTAACTCTTTTATAAAAGAGTCTTTTAATGATAACATATATGTATTCGCACTTGGATTAAAACCTTTTAGATTCGCATCTATGGTGCCAAAATGGAATTATGTTACAATAAGCCTGGTTGGTAGCAAAGATTTATCAAAGAAGGATCTTCTTGATTTTCTAAATCATCCTGTTGTTCAAAGCAAGCTACCTCACGATTGGAAAATGCCTGATAGATTTTGTATGTGCATACCAAAGATTACGCTTACGCACGCAGAAAATCCATTTACTGATAGATTTGTCATAGTAGGTGATGCAAGTATATCAAGGATATATAAGAACGGTCTGGAATCAGCTTATATAACTTCGCAGCTAGCCGTACAGGCAGCATTTGAAAGAGGCATCTCTAAAGAAGATTTTAATAGATATTATTACAAGCCTGCAAGGAAATTACTTGCGATGGACAATTTGTTTGGCACATTTATAATGAAACTTAGCGATTTCGTTACAAAAAAGAGTTGGTTGGTGACAGCACGTTTGTCATACGTTGATAGCAAAAGAGGTTCGTGGATTGCAAATCATCTTAATGCATTTCTATGGAACATGGTAACAGGAGATGCTCCTTATAGAAAAATATTTTTACAGGCACTTAACCCTGTATTCCAGATTAAATTAATTCCTGTAACAATGAAAGCTCTTATCATAGAAATACTAAATAGAGTAAAGTCAATTGCAAAAAACAGAATTAACATCAGTTGAAAAACGAATACTGAGCAAAGAATGTTTGAAAGAATAATGACAATAAAGAAGCTTCATTTAAGAGATGGTTCAAAAATTGCCATAATCGGAGGTGGCCCGGCCGGGAGTTTTGCAAACTTTGCTATACGATATGCAAAAAAACTCGGAATAAATATTCAGATAACAATCTTTGAAAGTAGAGATTTTAGTCAAAGAGGCCCTAGAGGTTGCAATATGAGCGCTGCCGTAATTGCAGGCACTTTACATGCGAAACTTATAAAAGATGGTATTGAATTACCGGAAAATATTGTACGCCAGGAAATAAAAGGATATTATTTTCAAACAAAAGAATACGGCATCGAGTTACATGACCCGGAATCGAATGAAAATGCTAGTATATTGGCTGTTTATCGTGGTAATGGCCCTCTTTATAGTAAACATACTGGTAATTTAAGCTTTGATGATTATCTTTTGAAACATACCATCAAACATGGTGCAAACGTAATCCATGAACCCGTACAAGCATTAAAACTATCTTCTAATATTGAAATTCCTGCAAAAATAATCTATGGAAGACCTGGCTTAAATAAAGAAATGGAGGCAGACCTTGTGGTGGGTGCATTTGGCATAAATGCTACAATGATTAATAAAGTTGAAAGATTAAACTTTGGTTATGTACCACCCAAGACTGTTAGGACTTGTCAAATGGAGATACCATTAAGTAACTCTTTTGTAAAAGAATCATTTAATGATAACATTTTCGTCTTTGCGCTTGGACTAAAACCATTTAGATTTGCATCGATGGTGCCAAAAAGAAACTATGTTACAGTAAGTCTGGTTGGGAACAAAGATTTATCGAAGAAGGATCTTCTTAATTTTTTAAATCATCCTGTTGTTAGGGGCAAGTTACCTCACGATTGGAAAATGCCTGATAGGTTTTGCATGTGTATGCCAAAGATAGCGCTTATACATGCAATAAATCCGTTTACTGATAGATTTGTCATAGTGGGTGATGCAAGTATATCAAGGATATATAAGAATGGACTTGAATCAGCTTATATGACTTCGCAATTAGCTGCGCAGGCTGCATTTGAAAGAGGTATATCTAAAGAAGATTTTAATATGTATTATTATAAGCCGGCAAGAAAATTACTTGAAATGGATAATATGTATGGTGAGTTGTTAATGCAGTTAAGTGATTTTGTTACGAAAAGGAATTGGTTGGTTAAAGCACGTTTGTCATACGTTGAAAGTAAAAAAGATCCATGGATGTCAAATCATCTAAACAGACTTTTATGGAATATGGTCACTGGATATACTCCATACAAAGAAATTTTTTTACAGGCTTTTAATCCTGTTTTCCAAATTCAACTAATTCCAGTTACATTAAAGGCATTTATCAAAGAAAATTTATAGGATTGTGCACTTGATACTTCGACGGCGCTCAGTATCAACCCTGAGCAAACCCCGTCGACTTCGACGGTGAGCTCAGCCGAACTGCCTTGAGGTCGGGGAAAGTCGAAGGGTTGATTTACTTTGATGTCATTACCCAAACGCCATCCCAATCCTTGCTTGGAGGCTTTTCTTTCATGTGTTTGCAACGTTCAATATAGGTTTGTGCAAGTTTATCATTTTTGTTAAGGCTAAGCGCCTCCATAAAAGCTTCAATGGCTTTATCCCATTTGCGTTCACGATAGTACTTCATACCACTTTTAAAATAACTCACTACTTCCATCACGTTTGGAAACGTCTCGTCTGTATGGTAATCCAGGACTTCATAAATTTCAACTGGTTCTGTCTTTCCTTTGACCACTACCAAATCAATCTCTCGAATACGGTATGTACCCCGTAATTTCTTAAATGTGTTCTCACTAATCAGGATATGAGCATTGTACTGTTTACAGGCGCTTTCCAGTCTGGCTGCTAGATTTACACCATCGCCAATCATAGTGAAATCCATTCGTTTAGGTGAACCTATGTTACCTGAAACTACCATATCTGTATTTAGACCAATGCCCATGTCAATGGGTTTTTTACCCTCCGAAATGCGTTTCTGGTTCCAGGATGCCAGCTCCTTAATCATTGCAATTGCAGAACGTACACCACGATCTTCGTCGTCTTCGTGAGCAAAGGGCATTCCAAAAGCGGCCATTATGGCATCACCAATGAATTTATCCAGCATCCCTCCTTCGCGTTGAATACAGTCTACCATGATGGTGAAATATTCATTCAATAGACCGACAGTGCCTTGTGCTCCAAGTTCCTCAGTAATTGTGGTAAAACTACGTACATCCGAAAATAGTACTGTAGCAACAATGCTCTTACCCCCCAGAATGTCATCACTACCTTCCAAAAGCTGGTCGGCAAGTCCAGGATCCATATACCGTGACATGGTTGACTTCATGCGTTTTTCGCTGCTAATATCCTCAATCATGACCATGGAACCTAGTTTCTTTCCCTCGCCACTTTCTAGTGGCAGGATTGTTAGGTTTACTGACAGCTTTTCACCACCGAACTCCATTTCAGCATCCATAGAAATATCAGAGTTCTGCGTCTTTTCAACCTTCTTTATCTTTTCTAGAATCCAAGCGTTATTACCAGTGAAAAACTCTTCTGCTTTCTTATCTATAATATCGTCAGGTGAAACCTGGATAATGCGCAAGCCGGCAGTATTACATGTAACAATTTTTCGCTCATCGTCCAAAGTAATCACTCCATTTGACATGCTCTCCAACATACTTTCATTATAGTTCTTCATATTCTGAACATCATCAAAGAGCTTGGCATTTTCCAGTGCGATGGAGACTTGTGCGGTAAATGCCTTCAACCGCGATTCATCCTCACTGGTGAAAGGGCCACTGTGTTTATTCAATACCTGGGTAACCCCTATGGTTTTACCATCTTTATTTATAATTGGGACGCAAAGAATGGAACGAGTAAAATAACCGGTCTTCTTGTCGAAGGATGGGTTAAATCTCAAATCGGCATAGGCATGTGGAATGTTGATTGTCTTTCCAGATGTAAATACGGCTCCTGCAATCCCAAGATGATTCGGTAAGCGAATTTCTCCGATTGAATCACCCTGGGCAATTCTTGAAAAAAGTTCACCTCTTTTCTCGTCATTAAGAAAAAGCGTTGAACGTTCTGCATTTAGCATTTTTGTTGCCTCATTCATTACCTTTTGCAACATAACACCAAGATCAATCTCAGAGGTCACATCTGAAACTACGTTAAGAAATTCCATCTCCTGAGCTCTAGATTTTTTCATAGATTCGACATATTGAACATTTTGTAAGGTAGTAGCTGCCTGTGTAGTCATTGCCTCCAGGAGATGCAGATCTTTTGTATTAAATATTCCTTTTTTCTTATTGAGGCTCTGGATAACCCCTATGATTTCTCCTTTAACAGTTTTGACAGGAGCACAAAGAATGTTTTTGGTAACAAAGCCTGTCTGCTCGTCTATAAAACGATTAAACCTGGGATCCTTGTAAGCATCATGAATGATGACACCCTCACCAGAGGTAAAAACGTAGCCCGCAATTCCAGTGGAATTCAGAATTCTTATTTCACGTAGATTGCTCCCAAGTGCTATACGTGAGTACAGTTCACCAGTTTGCTCATCATTTAAAAAAAGTGTACTGCGCTCTGAATTAGTTTCTAAGGTGGTAATATCCATAATAGTTTTGAGAACCTCATCTAAGGTCTCTAAGGCTGCCATTTGTTTTGAAACATTGAGCAATAGCTCCATCTGATGGAGCTGCCTCAGTTCATCTGTTGCTGAACCTCTGTTTGATGACTTATTAGACGATTTGCGTATTTTGTTTTTTGCCATCTACTTTCTCCAACTGTTTCCGCAGTGAAGTTACAGTCCCCTTAAGCTGAGAGATTTCCTCATTTGCACTTGAAACTGCTTGCTGGATGCTCTGCTGTTTATCAAACTTTGCATTTTCTAATTCATCCCTTAGTGAACTTATTGTCTCCTTGAGCTGGGCAATTTCCTCATTTGCACTTGCAACCGCTTGCTGGATACTCTGTTGTTTATCAAATCTCACATTTTCAAGTTCTTCACGAAGAGCAGTTATTGTCTCCTTGAGCTGGGCAATTTCTTCATTTGCACTTGCAACCGCTTGTTGGACGCTTTGTTGCTTGTCAGATTTACTATTTTCGAGTTCACGGCGTAGGGCATTAATAGTATCTTTTAAATGACGATTTTTGGTTTGAAGTGAAGATGACTTGTCAGAGTTTATGTGCGCTTTCATTAGGATGGCTCTTAGTTTCTCACTATACGCGGGTTTTTATATTGCACCATAGAATTAGATCATTTTGATAAATGACCATTCTTAATGATCTTTACAAAAAATAATAAATAATACAATTAAAATGCATGTATCAGATTATATACATTATGTCAAGTAAGAATAATAGTTATGACTTAATTTTTATTAAAATGCATCAAATGGAAAATTGTTTAGTAACAAAGCTGTGGAATAATAAAGATTTCTTTGAGTTTTAAACCAGTAACAACCCTGTTAAGCCAAAAGCAAACAACTTTATAATTTAGCTATTCTTTATACCTTAAGGGAAAGTTTAAAAACGATAGGTTTTCACGTGAGCTAAGCTCAGCTTTGTTTGACAACCTGGACGAACCAGAATAAACGAAATATTTAACCTTCTTGGTTCTGGCTCGTCTAGGTTGGAAGTGTTTTGATTTGTTTAATTAAAAAAGTTGCTTTTGCAATTATCTTGAGATTTAATTATCATATGGGTTTATATCATTGCATTCATTTTTTTGTATGTTGTTGTAAGACTTTTCTTCTTCTCCCTCAAATTCTACAGGACTAATCGCTTCTACTCTATAATAACCATTTTGAATTTCCATTCCTTCTTCACGTTCTTCATCTTCTTGACATTTAATACAAAGGTTTACGAAGGGTATTGCTTTTAAACGTTGTTTATTAATCTTTTTTCCACAGTTTTCACATATACCATATTGTCCCTTTTTTAATTTTTTTAATGCGTTATCTATTTTCTCCAATTCTCTTGCTTCGCCTTGTACAACGGACATTGATATTTCTTCCTTTTCTATATTAGCAGCCATCTCCGCCGTATCTGTAAGCCTATAGCCTCCAGAATCCTTAAATTCCTTCAGTCTTAATTGAATCTCTTTTAGTAAATGGTCTCTTCTAATTTGAAGACGATCTTTTAGTTGATTTTTGAATTTTTTACTCATTTCATTTACCCCTTTTATGAAAATGCCTTAAATGTTTGTCGCAAATTACATACCAACATTTATTGGTTTGTTATGATTATATGAAGTTTTTATATTTTTTTCAAGTAAATAATGTGCAAAACTTATACCAATTAATATATATAACAAAAAAACTAAACTAAAACGAGAAAGATAAAACGAAAATATTTCTTGAATTATTTTCGTTTATGTGGTTTATAAATATTTCTTTAGAACCCAACCTGGACGAGCCAGAACCAAGAAGGTTAAATATTTCGTTTATTCTGGTTCGTCCAGGTTGTCATTATGAAGAAAAATGAGATTAAGTGAATGAACAATGAAAATGTGAAAAAAGATAATGTGACAGATATTGATCGAGAAAAGAAAAAGTTGCATAGAAGGGATTTCCTGAAGAAGACTGGTACTGCTGTTGCCTCTGCCGCAGTACTGGCAGGCTCCTTATCTGCATGTAATTCCCATGCTAAAAACAAATCCAAACCAAAAAAACGTCTGGCGATGGTAATTGATTTGAGAAAATGTTACGGGTGTCATTCATGCTCGATTGCCTGTAAGTCAGAATTTAACGTTCCCCTGGGAGTATGGAGATCCTGGGTAAAAGCAATAGATAAAGGTACATATCCAAAAGTCAAAAGATATTTCCTCCCTCGTTTGTGCAATCACTGTAAAAATCCGCCTTGTGTTAGTGTGTGTCCAACTCAAGCTTCACACAGGGATGATGAAAAAGGGCTTGTCGATATCCGTGAAGAAAGGTGTATTGGATGCAAGATGTGTATTGTAGCCTGTCCCTACGATGCCAGATTTACACATCCTACAAAGAAAGTAGCGAACAAATGCGATTTCTGTATTCATAGAGTGGAAAAGGGAGTAGTGCCCTCTTGCGTTAATACTTGTCCGTCTAATGCTCGAATCTTCGGCGACCTTAATGATCCAAACAGTGAGGTAAGAAAACTAGTAGATACTAATAATGTACAGGTATTAAAACCTGAACTTAGCACTGAACCTGGTGTGTTTTATATTGAATTAGAAAAAGATACGGTTGGGGGAGTTATTGAAACATAATATGACCAACGAACTAAATAAGTAGATGTAGAGATTATGGAGTCCTTGCGAAAGCAGGATTCCCTCCCTTTCGGGAGGATTCCAGATGACTACTTATTTATGACTTGTGGAAAAAACTATATTTCATTAATTTTAGGCACTTGTCGTGAAACTGGTTTCACTCGCTCACTTATAACTTTTAACTTCTCTTAGGTCTGCAGATTATCTTAATAGTTGCGACAAAAATTTTGAATTCCGATACATAATAAATAAAAATGGTAATAATTCACCGCAAAGACGCAAAGATCGCAAAGTTATTATTTTTTAGAAAGTAAATGATGAAAATTTCTGAATAATTTTGTTGTTTTGTAGGGGCGTATTGCAATACGCCTCTACTACTGTATTTTTTTTCATTTTTCAAAAGCTTTTTCTTTGCGTCACTTCACCTGCGTTCAGCGCAGGCCTCTGCGTCTTTGCGGTGGGCTGAACTCTTACTAAAAACGGAAGGGTCAGTTATGATAGAAACTTACTATAATGTTTTTCATAATGTCCCATGGGGTTTCTGGATACCGCTGTATTTTTATTTTACTGGTCTAAGTGCAGGATCATTTGTACTTTCATCTCTTTCTACAGTTTTCGGGCTAAAACAATTCAAGACACTTGCTTTTACCGCAGGCATATCGGCAGTCGTCCTTCTCTTACTTGCTCCAATGTTTTTAATTTTAGATCTTGGGCAACCATTTAGATTCTGGAAAGTGCTTGTCCCCTGGTATTTCAACCCACATTCAGTAGTGTCATGGGGAAGCTGGCTGCTAACAATTTATCCTATAGTATTGTTGATATACTGCTGGTATATGTTCAAAGAAAAGGAAAAGATGGTAAAAATTTTTGGGATCTCGACATTACCATTAGCTATTGCCGTACATGGATACACTGGTTTCGTTTTTGGTTTGATAAAAGCAAGGGTTTATTGGTATAGCGCTATTATGCCGGGGTATTTCTTGACATCAGCAATACTCTCAGGAATAGGACTCCTGATCATAATAATTTTAATCAAAGATAAACTGGCTGGAGGATCTGCCATAAGTGAATTATTTTCGCCATTAAAAAAAATGATGATAGCAATTATTATACTCGATCTGTTCTGGGTCTTTTGCTGGAAAATAACACTTCTATCTGGCACAGATGAGGCCCGTGCCTCTGCACTTATTGCCCTGAAGGACCCACTCTATATCTTTGGAGAACTTTTAGTGGGAATGTTTGTTCCCCTTTTCTTATTAACATATCCGAAGACACGAAATAGTGTAGGTTGGTTAGCTGTTTCATCAGTATTGGTTCTTATCGGTGTGTTTTTAATGAGATACACATTAGTGTTTACGGGTTTTGAGATACCTTTAAGTTAAATCTAAATTGGGCATGCTGTCATTCTGAATCGTGGGTAGCTTCTGTGGTATGCTTATTTCAGCATCTTGTTAGATTCCGATCCAAGCATGGCATTTATAGGGTTCAGGATGACATATAGTATTTCCTGTCATTCTGAATCGTGGGTAGCTACGAAGGTGCGGCTTATTTCAGCATCTTGTTAGATTCCGAAATCAGAGATACTGAAAGAGATACTGAAATAAATTCAGCATGATATTTTTCAGGACCTTGTTCAGCCCGCCACAAAGACTGGCGGGCTTGCCCGCCGTGCTTTATTTCGGGTAAAAATGACATTTTTTAGGTACTTTAGACACTTTAAACTTGGTTGTGGCTTTGATATGTCAAGGGAGTAAGAAGTATATGTTTAAATTAAACAGGAGAAACTTTATTAAATTAGCTGCTTCGTGTGGTTCCATTCTCGCCGGTATTGGTGAATTATCTAAAGTTCATGCGTTAACAGGTACTTTAAAATTGGAAGACGGTGGTAGAGATTTTTCTCCAGATTCTAAGAAGGAGCGACAAGCAATTCCTTCCGCCTGTTGGCAGTGTGTGGCAAGAGATACAATTCTATGCTATGTAGAAGACGGCAGATTTGTAAAGATAGAAGGAAATCCGGCTTCAATTCGTAATCGTGGAAAGATATGCGCCAAGGGACAAGCAGGGATTAACCAGGTTTATGACCCTGACAGGGTACTCTATCCAATGTTGAGAGTGGGTAAACGGGGTGAAGGAAAATGGAAGAGAATCTCCTGGGATGAGGCGCTGAATCTTTTAGTGAATGGAGGAGATATAGCCGGACATAGTGTGAAAGGGCTTAAAAACTTACTGGACGAGAACCATCCAGAAAAATTTATGTTTCATTACGGAAGGATGAAAGGTTCTGATAGCAAAATAATCAAGGACAATTTTCTGGCTGCATTTGGAACTAAGACTATAGGAAATCATACAAATATATGTGAAGGTGGTAAATGGGTAGCTCAGGAACTTATTTGGGGCAAACATTATGATGTAAATGATGTAGAACATACAAATATGATTCTTAATTTTGGTTGTAATTTTTTTGAAACTCATACTTCACACATACAACTTGCACAGAGGGCAATCAATGCCATGACAGAACGTGGAGTTAAATTATATACCTTTGATGTAAGACTTTCCAATACTGCTGCTAAATCAACTGAATGGATACCCATAAAACCCGGGTCTGATTTAGCTGTGGTTTTAGCTATGTGTAATGTAATTATGAGCAATGAATTATATGACCACGATTTTATTGAAACCTGGACCACGGTTACTGTAGAAAAACTAAAAGCACATCTTAAACGTTACACTCCTGAGTGGGCAGATCAATTAAGTGGTGTTCCTGCATCCAGGATTAAGTCACTTGCAATTGAATTTGCTAAAGCCAGACCTGGTACATGCATTTCCTACAGAGGGCCTGTAGCTCACTATAACGGAGTTGATGCAGAACGTGCATTTAAGATGCTTGATGCCATATGCGGATATATTGACGTTAAGGGTGGAACTTGCCACGGTGTGGGAGCCAAATGGAAGTATCCTAAAGTTAAACCGGATAAAAAACCCAAACAATTAAAAATAATAGATGGATTTCCCGGTGATGCCGCCTTCCCAAACCATCATGTAAGTCATCAAGTCTTAAAAATGATCAAAGACGGACGCTTTGGAAGACCGGATATTTACATGGTCTATTGTTATCAACCTGTTTACGTAAATGGAGAATGTGAAGAGAACATTCAAATTCTAAAGGATGAAACAATGGTTCCGTTTCTTGTTACTGTATCTCCATTTTATGGTGAAACAGAGTCTTTGGCAGACTTAATACTTCCCGACGTAACTTACCTGGAAAGATTATCCTGGGATGACATGGTTTGCTATGACATGATACCGGAATTTTATGTTCGCCAACCTGCCGTAAAGCCTCTCGGTGAAGCAAGGCAGTTTCAAGATGTTGCTATTGAACTGGCTAAAAGACTGGGACTTAATCTTCCATTTGATTCTACTGAAGATTTTATTAAAAAGTCATGTGAGAAAAGTCATGTAGATTATGAATACTTAAAAAAACATGGTGTCTGGCATGACCCGGATGAAAAGCCCCATTACCTATCCTATACCAAAACGTTAAATTTAGATGATTATGTTGGAGACAATATCCTTTTTGACAGCAGGACTGGAGTCTACTGGAATTGGGAAAAATCAAAGGCAAAAAGTAAAGAAGAAGCTGTATCGAAAGGATATGCAAATACAAAAAATGCATACAAAGGATATATCGGACAGAAGATTGGCGATAAGGTATATGCCGGATTTAAGCCTGATAAAGTAAATAAATCTGGCAAGTTTGAGATTTATTCTGAATTATTAAAGAAGAAAGGATTTAACCCTATGCCTACCTGGTTTCCGGTACCCGACATTGAGAATAAAAAAGACGATGAATTAATTCTTTCATCTTATAAGGTAAATGTGCACACCCACTCGCGCACGGCCAATTGTAAGTGGTTATCAGAAATTTATCATGATAATTCAGCATTGATTAATCCAATAACTGCTAGAAAAAGAGGAATTAAGAACGGCGACAGGATCAAGATTAAATCGGTTGTTGGTGAAATCATAATGAAAGCAAGGGTTACCGAAGGTATTATTCCGGATTTAGTGGCTATTTCTTTTCACCTTGGACACTGGCAATACGGTCGATTTGCCTCAGGCAAAAAATCGCCTTTTGGCGCTGATAATGATCATGATTTAGATTTAAAATGGTGGTCTGAACATGGAGTGCATCCCAACTGGCTAATCCGCAACAGGCCTGATCGTATTGGTGGACAATGGCTAATGAATGATGAAGTAGTTACGGTTACAAAGGCGTGAGAGACGTCAATATTCGCCTTTTCACTCATATAAACTTCCATCGCCTTCCATCTATATGTGGTTATTCATTACAATATCAAAAAGTTTAATGTAGCATTTGTAATATTAATAGGCTATTTTATCGAGAAGGATGTAATTTTGAAACAAAAAATACTGAAACGAGTTTGACATATTAAAATACCCGATGAAAGCAGTGATAAGATAAGGAGAGATTATTATGAAGAATGACCTGGAAGAGGCAGAGAGATTAAACCAGAAAGTAATAAGGCTATATCAGGAAGGGAGATATGAAGACGCCATTCCTCATGCCGAGCGGGCGCTGGCATTAAGGGAAAAGGCCATCGGGCCAGAGCATTCCAATGTTGCGACATCCCTGAACAATCTGGCGGGACTTTACCGTGCCCAGGGCAGATATGCCGATGCAGAGCCTCGCTGCCTGCGGGCACTGTCAATAAATGAGAAGTCTCTAGGAGAAAATCACCCCGATGTTGCAACATCCCTGAACAATCTGGCGTTACTTTACAAGGTCCAGGGCAGATATGCCGATGCAGAGCCACTCTACAGGCGGGCGCTGGCAATATGGGAAAAGACCCTCGGGAAAGACCATCCCGATGTTGCGACATCCCTGAACAATCTGGCGGAACTTTACTGTGCCCGGGGCAGATATGCCGATGCAGAGCCCCTCTACCTGCACGCGCTGGCAATAAGAGAGAAGGCCCTCGGGAAAGATCACCCAGATGTTGCAACATCCCTGAATAGTCTGTCGGCGTTTTATGCCTCCCTGGCTTTGCATAAAGCAATGCCAGAAAGGCACAGTGATAGCCATTCCTGTTTTAAGAGGGCAGATGAGATAAACGAAAAGGTGATCGAGGATGTCTTTACCATGCTTTCTGAGAGGCAGAAGATGGAATATATCGGCATATTGGAAGGCGACATGAATGCATTCTTGAGCCATACAGCTCAGTATCTGAAAGATGACTCAGAGGCATGCAGGGATGCCCTTGATGTATGGCTCAGATGGAAGGGTACTGTAACGGAGGCGCAATCAAGGCACAGGGAGGCGCTCTTTCACTCAGAAGACCCTGAGGTGGAAAAGACCCATGAAGGACTTAAAAAGATAAAGGGGCAGATATCCAATCTCACATTCTCAGGCCTCGGTATGAAGACCCCCGAGGAATATAAGGTGAGACGGGATATACTCAAGGAGCTTGATGGTAAGAAGGATGAATTAGAGGCAAAGCTGAGCAGGCTGAGTAAGGAGTATTCCATCGAAAGGCAGGTCGGGAGGGCAGACAGTAAGAGTATATCAGAGGCGCTTTCCAGGCTGAATAATCCCCCTTCCCCCCTTTCGGTAAAGGGGGGTTGGGGGGATTAACCCCATTTCTCATAGAGTTTGCAAAACAGCGCTTCTATGATTTCAAGGCAGGCACATGGAAGCCTCCGCACTATCTGGCATTTGTGCTTCCCTCTGATGGAATGGACATGTCTCGCAAAGGCGCAAAGGACGCTAAAGAGCCGACCGTAACCCTTGTTGACCTCGGTGAATCTGATGTAATAGACAAACACATAAATGACTACAGAGAGGAAATGGAGAGGATGGGGGAGATGTACAGGAGAGGATTGAGATTAGAAGAAGAGAGATTGAGTGAGATCTCAAGGGAATTATACAGGATGATATTTGAACCGATAAGAGAGGTCATAGATAAGAAGGTAGCCGCAAGCTTTAGCCTGCGCATGGACACACCCCCTTCCCCTCTTCTTAGAGGGGAGAAAAAACCCCAATCCACCCTCTTCCTCAGTCCGGATGGCAGCCTGAATCTCATACCATTTGAGGTGTTTATGACGCCTGAAGGTAAATATCTCATTGATGAATACCAGATTAATTATGTATCGGCAGGCAGGGATATGATGAGGTTCAAGGCAGAGATGGAAAGCGGGGAGGTAAAACACGTTACTACCACCCCTCAATCCCCTCCTTCGCAAGGAGGGGAGAGAAGGAGGGATGTAATGATAATGGCAGACCCTGACTTTGACCTGGTTATGGATAAAATAGGCGCGGTAAAGGATTCGGATACTGAGAGTGAAACTGGGTGGCACGGAAAAAACTTTGGCCTGACGTCAGGAAAGGCTTGTTTGTCAGTGCAGGATGGGTGGCATGGACAAACTTGTTTGTCCGTGCAGGATTCGGTGGCTGAGGATAAGAATACAAAAAGCGCTTGTATGCCAACAGTCTCAAGGGACATTGGTGGTCTGGGATTAGCCAGAAGGCTTCCTGGGACAAGGGAAGAGGCAGAGGCAATAGAGAGGATTGTGAAGGAGCGATATAACGTAAGATCTTATCTTGATAAGGAAGCGATCGAAGAGGCACTTTATAACATTAATGACCCGCCTGAGATCCTCCACCTCTCAACCCATGGATTCTTCCTCAAGGAGCTGGATTTAGGGGAAGAGATAAGGAAGAGGTTACAGGAGAAAGGCATAACATGGGCTCAGTTTATGACCATGGAAGACCAGATGAAGCAACTGGATACCTTGACAGCAGAGATAGAAAAGGATATGGCCGTAGAAAACCCGATGGTTCGCTCAGGGATTACCCTTGCAGGGTTTAACACATCCATTAAGTCTATTAGAGGCGGCAAGGGCAGGGATGCTGGTATAGTTACTGCGGAGAAGATAACAGGTGTCAACCTCAGGGGCACACAGCTTGTGTCGCTTTCTGCATGTGAGACGGCTGTGGGCGAGCCAAAGGTGGGAGAGGGGGTCTTTGGGCTCAAGAGGTCATTCATCCTCACAGGCGCAGAGACGTTAGTGATGAGCCTCTGGAAGGTGCCTGATAAAGAGACAAAGGACATGATGATCGGGTTTTACGACCTTATGATGAACCAGGACAAAGGTAAGGCAAATGCATTAAGGCAGGCAAGGCTCGATATGAAGGAGCGTAAACCGCACCCATATTTCTGGGGCGCATTCATCTCTGTTGGAAAGATTGATTAAATAGCTATTTGACGCAGGCTAAAGCCTGCGGCTACCGCATCCGCAAAAGACTCTATAAAGCTAATTTATTTTTTGCCGAGTCCTAAACCACTCAGGCTTGCCAGTTCTTTTTCTACAATAAATTCAATCAGGGCTCTATAATCAAGCGGGTCATTTTTCACATCGTAGTACATCGTAAACACCTTATACAACTTATTTGAAAGGATGGGTGTTACCGAAGACAGGTTCTCAGGGTTGACTACCTTGCTCAATGCCTCTACTGTCTCTTCCATGTCCCTTCTGCATTTTTCCCTGTCAATCTTATCCGGTGAGAACTGCAATATCCTGTCTATCGACTCCTCTATCCAGAGTTTGACCATCTTCATCACATCCTTTTCACGTACTGCGCGAGCGTTTTTCGCATGACGTCTAATGTCCCATGCATGATGAATTATACCAAGGATGTGATAAATAAAAGGAAGCGCAGCAGATGCAATCACAATAGTTGTCAGCTCCACTCCCGGGCCCAGACCCTTTACCCTCCTATTATCCTTCCACTCCTCGATCAACTCATCTGCCCTTTTCCTGATTTCATCAACACTTATCTCTTCCATAATACACCTATTCGACTTAAAGACCTCTCTATGTAACCATTAAGAACACTGCTAATTTAGCCACGAATGAACAATATTATATAATTAGCTTGTATGAATAGTGAGCTAATTTACACAAATATGATAATAAAATAATTGTAAGAGTTCAACCATCTATAAAATATTTTTTAAAATTTAAGCGTAACCGTACGCTAAGGTTTGTTTCCCACGCTTACAAAAAGTTTGTATTGTGCCTTGTTGTAATCAATAACGGATGAAACGTAATCCTTCCTTGCCTGTATCAGTGCCTTCTCTGCCTGAAGTACTTCGAGTGGTAATCCCACACCTCTTTTAAGTCGAGCCTCATTAAGTTTTAGGGATTCCTCGGCATCTATAGCGCCCTGCTCGGCAATAGCCATTTGTTCATTCTTGGCATTTACCTGAGTATGTGCAATTAATACCTGCTGTATAATATCCTGCTGCAATTTTGCTAATCTTATCTCTGATGTGCGATATCTGGCATCGGCCAATTCCCTGCGCCCCTTATAAAGAAGTCCGCCTGACCCAACCTTCCAACCCAGTGAGACGTTATATCTTTCTGTGCTCTTGAGATCATCAAGAGTTTCTCCAAAGCTACCGGCTCTTACGTCGGCTTGAACGGAGGGTATTATTGGTCCCCAGATTGAAGCATCCTTTTCTTTTTTATCAGCATTAAGCAGTCCCGAAGCTTCTTTTAATTCAGGTCTCTGCTCAATGGCACTCTGGACAAGCTCTTCTACCTCCCTATCTACAGGGATAAGATGAATCGGGGTTACAATGTCATCAGCAGGATAAAGTTCTGTCTTTGCATCAAGCCTCAAAATAGTAGCAAGGTTCACTGAAGATATCTTAAGAGCCTCTTTTGCCTTCGTCAGAGCCAGGCGATCACTGGCTAATTGCGCCTTTGCTCGAAGGATATCTCCCTTAAAGCCCCTTCCAAGTCTTACTGCCGTTTCTGTTTCTCGAACAAGAGTTTCTGACAATCTCTGTGCCTCTTCACCAATCTTTACCTCTGCTTGAGATTGAAGAAGATTAAAGTATGCTATGGCTACTTTTAGTACAATATTCTGAGTTGCTGCCTCTAAAGATGCTTTACTGGCACGGTATCGTTGTTGGGTTGCAAGGGTAGAATAAATTGCATCTCCAACGTCCAGTTCCAGATTCATCTTTCCCCTGGGAAACATATATTGTTTATCAACCTCAAAAAACCTTCCTTCAGTTGACTGAATCTCCTCTTCGTGCCTGAAGAACTCAAGCTCAGGTATAATATTGGGCATAAACTTTTCCCTGGAGAGTATGACCCTTGCGTACGCATCATGCACCCTTTCACGAACAAGAGCCAGCTCGAGAGGTTGAGCACCTGCCAGACGCAAAACAGTTGATAAATCTATCGGATATCTCCGGGAGTCTTTCGTGTCTATGGGAAAACCCTCATCCTTCTTTAACAATTCAGGAGGTGGTGTGTACTTGGCCGGTCTCTTTAGCCATGGAGTATTCCACGTTTGAGAATGAGAACCACATCCTGATAATATTGATATGACGAATATTGTTATTAAGACAGCATATTTGTGCAACAGAAAATCCTTTCATTCAATTTCTTCTCCGAAGGAGATACATATAACAGCCCAGGGTTGCGAAGTAACCCTGGGTTAATAGATCCACACAATAAATTTCCCTGAAAGGGATATATAAATTCAATCCCAAATATATTCTTTATTGTATTCGATTTCATACTTCCTGCTGGTTCATTCTCTCAGATTGAATCGAAAACATTTAGTGCAAACTAATAAAGCACAAATTAATAAACCTAACTTCCTTTTAATTCTGAAGCAATAACCACTTCTCCTTCACTTACCATTTGTTTTCCGGCAATTATTACTTTATCATCAACGTTCAGACCATCAAGGATTTCTACTATGATGCCGTCATCAAAACCGGTCTTAACTAATACCTTTTTTACTTTATCTTCCTTTACTATATATACATATTTCTTCTTCTTTTCCATAATGAGTGCTTCAGCCAGAATTGTCATAGCATTGTCATGTGCTTCCAGCTCAATATTAACCTTCGCAAACATACCGGGGCGTAAGAAATGCCTGTCATTAGTAAAATCAATCTCCACCAGCATTGTTCGCGTACCCCTTGCGAGCGCCCACGAAAAGCGGGAAATATCCGATTCAAAGACCTTTCCCGGAAGTTCATCAATAGTCAACCTGGCCCTTTTACCCATTTTGATAAAGGGTGTGTCCGGTTCTGGTACATGCACCTGAACCCTTATAGTATTCATATCCATGAGATGTACAAGTGAGGCTTTCTCTTCCTGTGATGTAGTTGCAACCTGAATCAAGGCGCCGGGATCTACCCATCTGTTAGTAATTACGCCTGAAAAAGGAGCCTTTATCAGGGCATAGTTCAAGAATGTTTTTGTCCTTTCTATTTTACTAAGGGCAACATCTGTACGGCTTTTTGCCAGGGCAAGTTCTGCTCTTGCAACTTCCAGATTCCCCTCGGCCTCATCAACCTGCTCCTGTGAAACCATGTCCTTACTTTCTGCCTGAACCTTTACCAGGCGATTATGGATGGTTTTTCTTAATTTGAATTCTGCCTGAGCACGCACGACCTCAGCATCACACTGTGTCAATTCCGCCTGCTTCTTCTCCAGTTCGTTTTCAAGTTCTGGAACTGCTATCCTGGCAATTACATCTCCTTCCTTTACCCAATCGCCTTTATCAAACTGAATCTCTTCTAGATAGCCTGAAACTTTCGAGAATAAAGTGGCCTGCTGCCACGGCAAGATATCACCGGGAAGCAAGATGCTGCGATGTATTGTCTGTCTAATGGGATTTTGAACATGAACGTGAGAAACTTTATTTTCCTCACCACCCGGACCATCAATTTGCCCTGTCGATTGTGTGTGATATCCCAGAGGAGAAATAAGAGTAGCGATTATTCCCCCTGCAAAGAATATGAGTATCCCACTGATAATCAATATAGTTTTAGAAAATTTTATATCTTTTTCAGGCATAATATATCTCAATTCTGTAATTTATTTTCATATCTTTTAATCATTTAATGATTGCACCTGCCTCACCCTTCCCTCTCCCCCACGGCTTACTGTTGGACAATTTTTTGCTGGACAGCTAACCAAATTCAAAACAATAAGCGCTCAAAGCTTTCTCTGAAAGGTCTTCCTTCATTAATAATACTCCTATTGCTATATCTTCAAGTCTGCGTATACCACGCCACATGACTTCTACTCCAGGAACCCTATTCCTGCCAGGAACAAATCCACCAAGAATGGCAAGCACTCCTACTGC
>MAYW01000085.1 GCA_001723765.1 Candidatus Scalindua rubra | reverse complement strand
GCAAGAAGAAGAGGGGATGCAAGAAGAAGAGGGGATGCAAGAAGAAGAGGGGATGGATGAACTTGATCCAGAGATTGAAAAAGAAATACTTGACTATCTTTCAACTTACTATGGCTGGAAAGAAGGGGATTTTGAATGAATAATCTTTCCTCCTGTCATAATAAAATAGGTGTTCCTATTTTTAGATATTCTTCATGCCTTCACGGCAGGTAAGTGTGTTAAATTTTGATAATATCTCTCTAAAAACAAAAAGGAGTAAAGTCATGAAGTCTGATAATTTCATTCAAAGTCGCCGGAAATTTCTCAAAAATTTTTCATATGGTACTATCGCCTTTACCACGGCTGGGACATTAGCTGTAAACCTCATTTGCACCACGGCTGAAGCATTAGCCGAAGACCTTACACTTACACCCCGGCAGACAGAGGGGCCGTTTTACCCTGACAGGCTGCCGTTGGACACTGATAATGACCTTCTGATTCTCAGCGATTCCATCACGCCCGCCGCAGGAGAGGTTACACACCTCACGGGTCGTGTTCTCAGTTCGGCGGGAGAATCAATTCCTAATGCGGTCGTTGAAATCTGGCATGTTGATAACAACGGGATTTATCTCCACACGAGATGTCCCAATCGAGAAAAACGCGACAGAAACTTCCAGGGATTTGGACGTTCCATTACCAGTTCATCTGGCGAGTATTATTTCCGCACAATCAAGCCTGTACCTTATGACTTAGGGGTAACGCGCACGCCACACATCCACTTCATTGTCAGGAAAGGCGACAAACGGCTACTCACAACCCAGATGTATATAAAGGGGCATCCGTGGAATAAGCAGGACTTTATATTTCAAAGTATTCGGGGTAATGAGGCTCGTGAGGCCGTTCTCGTGGATTTCATGCCAGTTAAAGGCTCTTCGGTTGGAGAATTGAAAGCGCATTTCGATATTGTAATTGGATCAACTCCGGAAGACCCTTTAAAAGACATATTCCGAAACCGTGACGGACTCCCAATTGCAATGGGATAGGGAAAAACATGGAGTTTTATCCGTGAGAATAGGACGCAGATAAACGCAGATGTTTACGGATAAAAACACAGCATAATAGAGTTAAAACAAAAATAATTATAAGGAATCCAAGAGGGCAGGAAATTTATTTTACAAAAATCCTTGTTGGTTCAATCATCTTGATTGAACCCAAACATTTCTTATATTCCTTTTTTCATGGCTTCCTTATTGAGCCCTAAATCCCTTTAATCTGCGTTTATCCGCGTCCCAAAAAGAAATCATTTCATTTAATACCTTACCATTATTGACAAAACAACTTTCACTATATACACTTAAAAAATTATTTCTGTAAATCTCCAGTTTTTGTAATGTTGTGATAAACTTTGTTGTCAAGCAAGTGGTGAACTTAATTAAATGAAATTGCCTAATGCAGATAAGGCCCGGGTAGACAAAACGAAAATAACGGAATATTTGTTAAATAAGTCACATCCTGATGGTTGCAGCAAAGCATCCTTTTTTTGTCAATTTGGTTTTACATTAGAAAATTGGGAAATATTTGCACAATCCTTATGCAGACATGCGAAAAGTCATAATGTAACAAAAGTGGTTGAATCTAAATACGGTACACGTTATAGTATTGATGGATATTTAGAAACACCGGATGGACGCAATCCAGAAGTAAGAAGTATTTGGATAACAGAAAAACAATCAACAATACCAAGATTAATTACGGTACATCCAAAATAGAGGTGAAACATGATAAAAGAGCATGATCGAATTGTCTTGTCGAAAGACTTACCAGCTGAGGGACTCTTGGCTGGCGATGTCGGTACAGTTGTTCATATCCACAATAAAGGAAAAGCTTTTGAGGTAGAGTTTATGACACTTGAAGGTGAAACAGTTACTGTTGTAACTCTACCTTCTTCTCAAATACGAGCAGTCGGCAAAAGGGATATAGCTCATGCCAGAAAACTTGCCATCTCCTGATCATCGAAGAATTCCTACGTGTAAAAACCGGACAATTGGCTGGATATAAAAAAGATTGAAACGCAAGTCATTCTGAGGAAGTGGAGCGACCGAAGAATCTTTACTATGCTGTGATAAACTTTGTTGTCAAGCGAGTAGTTAAATAATAAAATGTTATAATGCAAGTACCCCATTCTCTTCCATTATGGTTAATAGAGACATATATTCACTTCTTCTTATTGCGTCTGTTACTATGTTGTTGATGGCCACGACAACTGGTATTGCAGAGGCGAAGACCAAGAAACCACTTGAAGAATTGGCCTTATATACTCTGGCAACAGGGAAAGACCAAAAAATCGATAACATCTGTAAGTTCCTGGGGATACCTAATAATGGTGAGATGGTTTTCAATGCAAAGTCTCATACAATATTAGAAGATGATGAAAGACCTATGGATATAAGAGGTGTTATAGTACTTCCCCTGTATGCAAACGAACCTTTAGAAATTATTTTCGCTTATCGGAGGAGCGGGTGGGATCAAAAGCTTGGAGATATGATTAATGGCTATTATTTGCTTACTGATGAAACTGGAAAGTTGAAAGATGTTTACTACAGTAAATTTTGGTGGGTTAATGGAGAGATGAAACAAACAAATTTTAAGTCAATCGATAATGATATTAGAGAAATTTTTAAACAAGAGACTGAATTCTGGCTTAAGTGGCATGAGGACAAAAACCCATAATTTGTAAAAATGGAGCCCATTGTATCAATAGTACTGCGAAATCCCTGTCCGCCGCACAAGACTTTGGCAGGCGCGGCGCCGAAGCAATAAGGTAACCCTCCTTCGCTAAAGCTTCGGAGGGTATCCACTTCGCATTTCCATCCTCCGTAGTCCTCCTTAGCCGAAGGCGACGGATGGACGGAGGACGGGCATCCACGGGCAAAGTCCGTGGTCTTCTGCGAAGGCGGATAAACACTATCGTTTAAGGTATAAGTTATAGTACTTCATTTAAACCAAACCTACCCTTAATATTTGCTGAACCGAAATGTTTGGGTTCAATCAAAATGATTGAACCAGCAGGAGAAAATAATCTGTTCCTTTTTTTTCTATTTAGTCCTAATCCCTTTAATCTGCGTGTATCTGCAGTCCCAAAAAGAAATCATTTCATTTAATATCTTACCATCATTGACAAAACTACCGTCATTAGATACATTTACAACATAGATTTTGCAAATATCCAGACGTTTGTTATGCTGTGATAAACCTTACTGTCAAGTGACTTAATGGAAAACAAAATATAATTATAAAGATCTGTTTCTCTGATTTTCTAAAATTTGTCTATTTAAATTAGATATGCAAAGTACTTAATATGGAAGAAAAGGTCTCAATACTACACATTTCTGATTTACATCGCAGCAAAGATAGTCTAATAACAAATAATGCGTTATTATCTTCATTAATCAACGATAAGGAAAAGTATACCACTTCTGAAAACCCACTGATAAAAGCTCCAGATATCATAATAGTATGTGGCGATATTATTAGAGGATCTACCAATATAGACAACTCAGTTCGGGAAGTTAAGGAACAATATGGTGAGGCTATTAACTTCTTAGCAGATTTAGCAAATAACTTTCTGGATGGTAATAAAGATAGAATTATACTAATTCCTGGCAACCATGATGTTGATTGGAAGTTCTCCAGGGATAGTATGGCGAAAATTGACAATAAGAAAGTTTTTAATTCAAACAATCAGCTAAAAACGGATTATTTAAAACAAGCTATCAATCAAAACTCCGATATTAGGTGGTCATGGGAAGAACTTTCTTTTTATAAAATTGAAGATCATAACATGTATGATAAAAGGTTTAAAGCGTTTACAAATTTCTATAATGATTCTACGAAGGGAAAAGAAGTTATTCCATTGATCCAGATAGCCAGTTCGACATTTTTGATTTTCCCGAATATGCAATTTCAATTGTTGGATATAATAGTTGTTATAACAATGATCATTTAAACCATGTAGGAGCTATACATCCAGATTGTATAGCCAACTCGACTCACAAATTAAGAAGTTTAGCCAAAAAAGGAAGATTATTATTAGCTACTTGGCATCATAATACAAAAGGTCTGCCGTATGATGCTAATTACATGGATGGCAGTAAACTAAAAAACTTTATAGATATTGGTGTTGTATTAGGTTTTCATGGGCATCAGCATACGACCGAAATTATACGCGATTATAGTAACATTATTGAAGAAAAAAGGATTGTTATTTTTAGTGCAGGAACTTTGTGTGGTGGACCTGAAGAACTTCCTGTTGGTCAAAACCGGCAATATAATATCATCGAGATAGAAGCAGATTCAGAAAGTAACAAGCATCTAAAAGTCATTCTACATACGAGGGAGAAAACTTATAATTCTTCTTCTGAAAACCCTATTTGGGCTAAAGGAAGGATTGAATCTACTAACATTAGTTTCTTTGCTACACATATTCCTAAGCCTATCCAGATAACTTCAAATAATGATGACTTATTTGATATAGAAGTATTGATCAGAGAAAGGAAATATGAAGAAGCAGAGGAAAGACTTCTAAAACTCGATTTGAGCAATCCCTTCGTTAGAAAATTCCTTTTAAAGTGTTTGATCCAATCTGAAGATCATAAAACTGATCACGAAACAATCTGTAAAATTTACTACCCACCCCAAAATAATGAAGAAACAGTTTATCTATTGAATTACTTATTACAACTGAATGATAAAGATATGATGGCCAAATGTATAAAACATCCATTTATTAAGGATAGCAATGATCCTACAGTTAAAGAATTACGAACTAAAATAGAAAACTATTTATCATGAGTAACTTGAAGCCCCAAAAGCTACTATTTCAAATTGAGATAAAAAGAATATTAGAGATTTTATCTAATGACATATACGATTCTCCCTATGCGTTGCTCAGAGAGAATATTCAAAATGCCTATGATGCAATACTAATGAGACAGCAAGATAGAGGCAAAGACTCGTTTGCACCTGAGGTGAATGTCAAAATAGATTCAAAGCAGGTTGTCATTGAAGACAATGGTATTGGCATGGATGAGAAGGTTGTAAGTAATAATTTTTGGAAAGCTGGTTCTAGTGGTAAGAATAGTGAGCTTGCACTTAATGCTGGGGTTGTAGGTACATTTGGTATTGGAGCAATGGCAAACTTCGGTGTTTGCAAGAGTTTAAAAGTAATAACACATCATTATGAAGGAAAGCAAACAATAGAAACATATGCAAAAAGGGAATCTCTTTCGGTTACAGAGGAATGCATAGAAATCAATTATGTAAATGAAATAAGAGAACCGGGAACAAGAGTTATTGCAGAATTGGATGAAGACCAGAATTTAGACGTTCAAGGTGCAATTAACTATTTAGCTCCATACATTCAATATGTGCCAATTCCTATCACAATTAATGACAATCTTATAAGTCAGAAAAAGTATTTGGATTTGATTGAATTATCTGGTGACAGTCTGTGCGAAATAAGCGAGGATTCAATAGATCAAAATGGATTCAAGTTCATGTTAAAAACAGTGATTAGTAAAAATGGCCAGATTAGAGTTTACTGCTCAGATATTTCTAAGGGTGAGGAATTAATAAAAGGAGAAATAGTGCTGATTCAAGGTAACGGAAGTATTTATGGATTAAGAAATTTCTTTGGGTTAGCCCCTATTCCTGTACCAAGCATATTTAATTTAGAGGGTATATCAAATCTATCAATTCTTCATCCGACTGCAGGGCGTGAGGCATTAAGTCGTGATAGCATTGAGATAGTTACACAAATTGTTAACATTATTGAACAAAATGTAGCTGAAAAACTTAGTAAAACAGATATGGCTGATATAAATGTTGCATTTCACAATTACATAGTTTCAAGAAATAGGTACGACTTAACTGAAAACATAAAAATCGAGGTGAAACCTGATAACAAAACGATGCCACTTAATGATGTTGCCCCTGAGATGAAAGGCAGGAAAGCATATTATTATGGAGGTAGGGATCAACAGACAATCCTGGCTTTTGGGAATGAAAATTCATATTTACTTCAATTGAGTCAGAATAATCCAAGGAGACATATTCAACATCATGTGTTAATGCAAAAGCGAATAGAAGAAGTACCAGATAGCCCACATATTATAAAAGTATTTAAGCGTTCTGAATTGAGTCTAGCTGAAGCATCATTGATTTTGAGAACGACAAATGTCTTAGATGAAGATTATTTGATTGTAGATGCTAAAGTGTACATTGCAGAAATTAGTCATCAAGTACCAAGCATGGTTAAACATAACAGCGGGATAGTAGAAATCTATTTGTCTAGAGAATCAGGTGCTGTGCAACAAGTATTGCAAACATATGAAACAGCGTGGGAGGTTTTTGGAGGTTTTGTAAAAGATTTTATCCGTATTCATCTTTATCAAAAGTTTGCTTCATATATTCCATCCTCTACTAAACAAGGGGCTGATGCACTTCATAAAATGTTGATGAAGAGTCGAGAACTATACATGTATGAATTCTCAGATATGGGTAAATTTGAATCTCTCATGAGTGACTATGTTGCTGGGGAAATAGATTTCCCTGAAGTCCTAAAGAAGTCAACGACTATAGCTAGAACTCATTCACAATTCGTACGTCAAGATCAAGTAGGTAATGTAGAGCAAGAAATCCCTAGCATTGTGGAAAATAAGATTGCATCAGAACAAGCTAATTTAGATTTGTTGGCACCATTACCTCCAATTATGAGGACAGAAACAGAAACTTCAAAAAAAATCCTGAAAACTGAAAAACCATACCTATTTTTGAACAATTTCAATATGTTTCTAAGTCTTTCTAATAGGATATTTAAAAGGCAAATGGATTTCTTTCTTGAACCCCACAAAACTAAAGTAATTTGGGGTATGCACAAGATCGTTTACATCTTCACTCATGCATCTAACAACTTATCTCTTTATTACGATATTGAGTTAAAAGAGAAATTGTCTGATAAATCAACAGGTGGAGCCCCATTTCCAACAACAACGATTATTACAAACAATAAGATTTTCATACCAATTATTAATGACCTTTGTTCTTTCTTTGATATAAAAGAAGGTTCTAAGGAATTCTATGTGCGTTACGATATCATTACAGATTTATCATAGGTAAAGGAATACGATCTTGTAATATTACATTTCTGCAATGAGCAAGGAATAATTATGGGTATCTGCCAACCTGCCCGTATCGAATGGTACAATTCGGGCGGGAAAGCTCTTCGAACACGCACAATACTTAATTGACAAAGTCAGGTATAATTTCCTAGAATTCCCTTAAAATTATTAAAATTTAAAAAATACTGTCGATTGTCAAGATGTAGCACCTATTCACTAATTCTATTATTACTAACTAAAGGGTAAATTATGAACGAAATTGTTGCAGCTATTAATCAGCTGTATTCAAACTTTCTTATGCGCGATATGACTTATATCTTTGTCGGCGCTATCCCTTTGGGTTTTTTGTTATGGGCTCACCAAAAAACTCCTTGGATAAAAGAATCACCAAAGGTATTTGTGGCAGCATTTTTAGCAAGTTCTTATTTTCTCGGAATGACACTATTTCATGCAGGGATGCTAATTGGGGTTGTTGAAATTCACTATGTCGTGGAAGGTAATAAATCGAAACTTTCTTATGAGGATAAAGAAGTAAATGTATTTCTAGAACGAGACGAGATAATAGATAGAATCAAGAAAGGAACATTAAAGCAGTTGCAAAGAACGACTTATCTAAAGCAAGTTCATGGTTCACTTGCAGTTGCTTTATTAAGCCTTGCGGTGCTTTTGCCTATCTATTGGTATTGGAAAGCCGAAGTTGTAAAATGTGGACGGTTAAAGTTTATTGTAATTGAGTGTGTGATTATCGCCTTATTTTTTTCTTCTCTGTTCACAAATAGATCAAAATCTGAAATTCAGGCAAGGACTTGGCACGAAGTCTATCAACGACTAAAAGGTGACAACAATGTAGAAAAAGGAGCTACTATTCCTAATTTGCAGCCCGTATCTCAAGATCCATCTCAGCAGGATACCGGAAGCCAATCTGGAAACAGTAACCAAACTTCTGGAGAAGGCAGCATTTCTTCCAGTGAAGTACAGAATAAAAGATTTCTAATATTTATTGAATAGTTCTGGAAAATACCATACCTAATTGGTAAAGATAAATATACGAGTAACTATGGCCACTTGTTTTATAACACAAAATAAATACTTTAACCCTAATATTGATAAATTTGTTGGAAGAGTTTGGAAACCGATTGAATCATGCCGAAAATAATCGATAATTTAGATCAACACGTAAGTGGAGCAGTTACTCATTACTGGTCGACACGAAAAACACAAAGGGAAAGACAAAAAAAGAGAGGAGTAAATGATGCTGGTTTGAGAAGCGCCGTGACAGGAGGGGCTCAGATGGATGGATTTATTAATCTCTTTACAAATTTAATCTTAGATGCTGGAATTGATCGAAGATTTGTTTTTCAAAAAAAATCATTAGAGCTACCAGGATTCTTTAGGCCAACTAAAGAATGGGATTTATTAGTTGTTAAAAACAGTCACCTGGTTGCCGCTATAGAGGCCAAGTCTCAAGTAGGACCTTCATTTGGCAACAATTTTAATAACAGAACAGAAGAAGCTATGGGAAGCGCTCTTGATCTATGGACAGCATTTAGAGAAGGCGCATTTAATGGAGGTGTTCAACCATTTCTAGGTTATTTTTTTATGCTTGAAGAATGTCAGGCTTCAAAACGTCCTGTGAGGGTAAAAGAACCTCACTTTAAAGTGTTTACCGAATTTGCAGGAGCTTCGTATATGAAAAGGTACGAGCTATTTTGCAGTAAACTTGTTCGTGAACGCCATTATACTTCCGCATCATTTATCACCTCAGATAGTGATGCTGGTATTAAGGGTGTTTATAAAGAACCTGCAAATGACCTTGCCTTTTCTAACTTTGCAAAATCTCTCTCATCTCATGTTGGGGCTTTCGCGAAATGATTAACATTAATGGTACATATCAAAAACTGATAAATGGAGATTCACGAGATCTATCATTTTTGCCAAACGAATCCATTCATCTTGTAGTAACATCCCCTCCATACTGGAATCTTAAACGTTACAATGAAAATCCCGATCAATTGGGTCATATAGATGATTATGAAACGTTCTTAAAAGAACTAAAAAAAGTATGGAGAGGAGTATTCAGGATTCTAGTTCCGGGTGGCAGATTAGTATGTGTCGTAGGTGACGTTTGTGTTTCTCGACGTAAATACGGACGACATCTTGTCTTTCCTTTACACGCTGATATTTCGGTAATATGTAGGAAAATTGGCTTTGATAATCTCAATCCCATCATTTGGCATAAAATAGCAAACGCAAACTTTGAAGTCTCTAATGGCACAAAGTTTCTGGGCAAACCTTATGAACCAAATGCTATTATCAAAAATGATATGGAATACATTTTAATGCAGCGGAAACCAGGAGGATATCGAAAGCCTTCTGAAGAACAAAGAAAGCAAAGTAAAATTGAAAAAAAAGAATTCAATGATTGGTTTAAGCAAATATGGAACATAACTGGCGCTTCTACTAAGAATCATCCTGCTCCCTTTCCTCTCAAATTAGCATCTCGTTTAATTCGAATGTTTTCCTTTTTTGGCGATACAGTACTCGATCCATTTTGCGGTACCGGAACAACAATGATTGCTGCTTTAAGATGTGGCAGAAATAGTATTGGTATAGATATTGATAAGGAGTATTGCCGTATGGCTGCACGATACTTAAAGGCGGAAATTTATAACTCGTCAATCAAAACAAAGTTGATTTTTCAGAAAATGGCTAATGATAATTCAGGCAATATGAAAGTTTGTGAAGATCAATCTTTATACAAAGTCAGAACGGCAAGAAAAATATTGAAATAGGTTACAATGGTGAAGAAGGGATATGGGCAGGTCTCTCAATACTATATTATAGTAATGGATGAAGAAGTGAAGTTGAAAAATGTGTCCATAATCGCTACTCATTAAAACCAATGTTAAACAAAAAATTATTATTTATGGTAGCAATTATTGTAATAGGCATGGGATGCAGCTCACTTGCAAACATTGTGGAAACTGACAGGTCAAGGAACTTTCCTGCTGAGATCAGTGTGGGAGATATTGTTCATGTTGCTACCGGCGAAAAAATAACCTTTTCGCAACTTGCCGATTCTTTTGATGGGGTAAGAATAGTATATGTAGGTGAGATTCATTCAAACATGGAATCTCATGACGTACAGGTGCAGGTTCTGAAGGAATTTTATACAAGATACGGAGACAATATAGCAGTTGGCATGGAGATGTTTAAGAGGTCGCATCAGGATGTTCTTGATAAATGGACGAGAGGTGAGATCAGTGAAGAAGATTTATTGTCCTCAACTGATTGGTGGCATGAGTGGGGCTTTGATTATAGCCTGTATAAAGACATTCTGGACTTTACGCGTGACAATAAGATTCCGGTTATTGCCCTGAATATTACGAGAGAATTCCAGAAAAAGATACACGAAAAGGGGATTGAAGGTTTGAGTAAGGAAGAAAGAGAGTCCCTGCCTGAGATAGATACTACTGATTTCTATCACAGGAGATATCTGGAGAGGGTCTTCAAGGGCCATGCAGATATGAGTGATGCCTTCGAAAGGTTTTATCTGGTTCAGTGCGTGTGGGAAGATATTATGGCCGACAGCATATCAAGGTACTTGTCTTCTCCGGAGGGAAAAGACAAGAAGATGCTGATATTCATAGGAGGCGGTCACATCATTTATCATTTCGGTGTTCCTAAAAGGGTATATCGGAGAAATCATCTGCCGTATCGTACCATACATACATACGAGTTGAGGGATTTAAAGCCCGAAGATGAACATCCGCTTTTTGCAAAGGATATACCCCTCCAGCCTGCTGATTATGTGCGTGTTATCCAACTCCCCAAGAAGGAAAAGAAGGTGATGCTGGGTGTTATAATTCAAAATGTTCGAGATGAAAAAGAAGAAAAAAAGGATAAGGTTGTTATTCAAAGTGTGATGGAGGACAGTCCTGCCGGAAAGGCCGAGCTGCAGGCCGGAGATATTATCCTGTCAATGGACGGTGAAAATATAAGTAAAGTGTACGAGGTAATACATCATGTCCGCAAGAAGAAGGTAGGAGATACCTGCCTGCTAGAGATATTACGCGAAAGTACTAAGATATTCATAAATGTAACATTCTTCGAAATAAATGGACATGGGAAGGAATAAAAATGAAGTATTCACTAATAATAATGACCGTAATACTGGGAACTTCTATAACCATTGCTTCCTGTTTAATAATGCCATAAATAAATTAATTTTGTGCAGTAAAGAGCATAACACTAATAATACGAATCTAGAATTTAGTAGATTAATAAATTCGTGTGATATGTGTCATATAAGATTTTATGAAAAAGTAGGAAGGCAATTGGAATTTACTGATCTGGTGAGAATTTCTCTAAATAAGAATGATGGAACAAATGATTAGGTATCTTGACTAAAACGGAGTACTCAAATGTGATCCAGCCCAACAACGTTCTGGCGGATAAATATATTCAAGACCTTTAATTTTGTTTTACTATAAATATGTGCCCCTGGATAACGTCTAGTGTCACTAGATGAAGTCTATGAAATGGAAAACCCGGAAAAAGAACAAATCATATCTGACATTATATCCATACAATCTCTAGCCGATTACGAAGCCTTTGATGCCTTGTGGGTTGCATTGACAAAGGCTGCAAAGTTGATGACTGTCGTAAGCGACCGCGATTGTCAAGGAATGGTATCACTTATAGAAAAATTTTCTGATGAAGAAATTAAAAGGTTATTGAAGGATGAATCCGTAGACTCGTTGATTTTTCTAGACCCACCATTAGAAACTGCACTTGCCGACCCTGACGAAGAGCCCGATGAAAATTCAACAATAAGGGTAATTGGGAAAATAAGATCATCAAGGGATTCTGATCCCCGGGAAGCGCTTATTAATTTAGGAGAAATTTTAAAGAGAATACGCAACAAACGCACTCATGGGTACAAAACAGGATCAGGGTCTCAGGATAAAGAAATTTTTTTGTTAGCCCGGAAAATACTTTATTTACTTTGTATGTTAGTGATTTCTAAACTTAATTGAAATCTAACAAATCGCAGAAATCATTAAGGGACATACAATTACTTTATAACTCATACTATCTTAACTATCACGATAAGTGATTAATTAGACCAGTGGTTTGAGAGAAAGAAAATCGTGAGACTTTTCTTTATCGTTTATTATATTCTATATAAACGCGTATACCACTTTGCGGCACCATGAATTATGAAAATTCTAGATTCCCTGTCTGCTTGCCATGCGGCAATGCCATGGGAATGACGGAACGTACAACTCATTGTCATTCCCGACTCCGATCGGGAATCTATTTTCAGATTAAATAAAAAGAAATAGGCATGCGATTAACAGCAAAACCTAACGAGTAAGCTAAAGGAATTAATAGCTAACCGTCGGATGCATGTGCAAGTGGTTATCGTTGTGCTCATCTGCATATGTAATCTAGAAGTTATAACTCCAAAATTCAGGAGAGAATGAAATGGCAGACAAGAAGGAAGACCTGGCAGGTCCCGGTATCGGCGACTATAACGAGCTGGAGAGAATTCTTCCACAGGATTACGGCTCACTGCTGACTCCAAGGGAAACGCAAAAGGCGCTTTTTGCAGTGAAAAATTATATCGAACAGAATCTTTGCAAGGAGCTCAATCTGATGATGGTTCCTGTTCCTCTGATCGTAGACATTGAGAGCGGTGTAAATGATTTACTAGACCGTGATGGTTCGCGTACCCCAATTCAGTTCCATATTTCAAATGACTATGATAAGAACCCTGTCGATGCTCAGGTTGTACAGGCTGCAACCAAGTGGAAGCGAGTTGCGCTTAAGGAGTTCTGCTGTGAGGTAGGCGAAGGTATCTGCACCGATATGAGGGCTGTGCGCAAGGACTACTTCCTCGACCATGACCACAGTGTCTATGTAGACCAGTGGGACTGGGAGCAGGTGATCACCGAAGGCCATCGAAACCTTGAGTACCTAAAGGAAGAGGTGCGTAAGATATGGAAAGTCCTCAAGGGTGCTGAGTCGCATGTCCAGGAGCTATTTCCGCAGCTGAAGACAGACAAATATCCCAACATGCCAGAGGAGCTCACTTTCCTCCATGCACGGTCTTAACGGTGATATTCTTGTTTGGAACCCTGTGACAAAACGTCGCCACGAGATGACATCTATGGGTATCCGCGTTACCAAAGAGACTCTCAAGAAACAGCTGGAGATGAGCGGCCAGCTTGATTTCCTCAAGTTGCCGTACCACCAGGCAATCATGAATGACGATATTCCACTCAGCATTGGGGGCGGCATCGGTCAGACCCGAACCCACATGTATCTACTCAAGAAGGCACACCTCGGCGAGGTCAGTGTGACCGTATGGCCAAAGATTCTCAAGGATATCTGTAAAAAGAGAAACATACATGTCCTGGAGTGAGCGAAGTTGGTGGTTCCTGCTGCCTAATAACAAAATTTTTGCAGAAGGATGGCTCCAGGACGGCAAGGCGTGGGGACGCCCTGTTGATATACTCATCATGCCTGATGGTGCACTTCTGGTCTCAGATGACCATGCAGGCGTTATTTATCGAATCAGTTATAAAAAATAACCAGTAAAATTTAACTATTGAGATTTCAGATATTTGAGAAAATTTGTTAAAATAAAATTTTAAATTTATATTAAAAAAGGAGGTTAGTATTATGTGCATTACTTTGTTAAAAAAATGCGAGAAAAAATATTTTTAGAGTCGTAAGTTGTGGATTTTCATAACTTACGACATATCAATGCTTTACAACAATTTTTACGCTTGACTTTCTCCCTTACTCCTGTTATTAATTGCACTTATTGACCACGCAAATAACCAATAACAGGAGCAAAGGACTTGGGTATTTTTAAGGCAAATATTTCTCTTCTAAATAAATTTCTCAAAAATTTCACCTCTTGCTTTAGCAAAAAGCAGATGGCTATCTTCACTCTTTGTATCTATGTCATGTTCAAAGATTACAAAAGATGTTCTCTTTATGAAATGGCAAAGATTGCCAATACTGATTATCAAAAATTCCAGTATTTCTTCTCAGATTCAAAATGGAATCTGCAAGCCCTCAAAGATAAAAGATTGGACATAAAACATAATAATAGGGTCTATTACTGACGGCTTGCCCTGTACCAGAACGGTTTAGGGTTTGTTCCAGCCATTCCTGATACGTATTTAATAAACAATAGCGTCTAAAATGCTGAGAACTTCATTCAATATATTTTGTTTCGTGAAAAGCAGATGATCACATCTTTAATATTCACTTTGAAGATCTGAAGGCGTTGCTTTTCCTTCCCATTCCGCTAATATTCTACCAACCTTAGCTTCAACTATTGAACGCGATTCCAGCCGATCATAGCCTTTTGCCAAAAGCTCATCGTATTCTGTCTCTGCAAGACATAGCGCTCCCTTCTCTCTGTTGAGTGTAATCCATGCGTGGCGTCCGAGACTCTCGCTACATTCATCGCATGTCGACTCTTTACTGGAAATGAAAACCTTTATTTCATCAGCCACCGTGAAAGCTTTCCGACTAATTCAGAGGTGTTTTTTGCTATAATGTTTTATTATATTATTTCTACATATTATCAACTATTTACGAAAAATGTCAAATTTTATTGATTTCTATATCGAATTGTACTATTAAATGCTTATCAATTAAATGTATGGGGAGTAATTTATGAAGATTTGCCTGGCCCAAATAAATCCAACCATAGGTGCATTTGAACAGAACGCAAAAAAGATCTGTAGGTTCATAAATGATGCTAAGAAGGAGGGTGCTGATCTGGTTATATTTCCGGAGATGAGCATTGTGGGTTATCCGCCAAAGGACTTGTTAGAACTATCTGGATTTGTAGACAGTAATCTAAAGGCGTTGGAAGAGGTAAAGGATAATGTTACGGATATTTCAGCTATTGTGGGTTTTGTTGACAGGAATGTAGCCAGGCGTGGCAAACCTTTATATAACGCAGCAGCACATATACATGACAAGAAAATCATATCCAGGCATTATAAGTCACTACTTCCTACGTATGACGTATTTGATGAGGATAGATACTTTGAACCGGCTCATAATATTTCTTTGGCAATGGTATCTGGCAGGAAATTTGGTATTTCCATTTGTGAGGATACCTGGGGAGCAGATGTGATATGGCCAGGAACGATTCATCACAAGGACCCTGTTGCAAGTATGATAAGGCAAGGGGCGGAGATTATTATAAATATTTCAGCTTCACCCTTTACTATTGGCAAACAGGATGTAAGGCTGAAGCTGTTGACAAACCATGTAAAAAGATACAATGTGCCACTTGTTTTTGTGAATCAAATTGGTGGTAATGATGATTTGGTTTTCGACGGTAATAGCTTAGTGGTTAATAAAAAAGGAGTCATTGTAGATGAAGCCCTAACCTTTGAAGAAGACTTATTAAAGGTTGAGTACAGAGACTCTGATGTGAATGTAGTGGAGAATCAATTAACCTCAGTTAGAAAGAAAAGGCGAAAAGCTGTTAGTAAAAACGAAATTGACTCAGTTTACAAAGCCTTAATTCTTGGTACACGAGATTATGTTAAAAAGTGTGGATTCAAAAAGGTAGTGATTGGCCTCAGCGGAGGGATAGATTCTGCTGTAACGGCCGTGATTGCCGTAAAGGCGCTTGGGCAAGATAAGGTACTTGGTGTTACAATGCCATCAAGCTTCTCATCTAAGAGCAGCATAGAGGATTCAGTGGTGCTTGCCGAACGGCTTGGTATCGAGTGCGAGATTATGCCTATTAAGTCCATCTACAATGCATATATAAAGACATTGAGTGGTGCATTTGCAGGGATTCCATTCGATGTTACGGAAGAGAACTTACAGGCAAGGATAAGGGGTAAGATACTGATGGCCCTTTCAAACAAATATGGGTACCTTGTATTAACGACTGGAAATAAATCAGAACTTGCAGTTGGTTACTGTACTTTATATGGTGATATGTGCGGTGGCTTGGCAGTCATATCTGATATTCCAAAAACGATGGTTTATGATCTTGCTAAATACATCAATCGAAGAAAAGAAATAATTCCCATTGATACTATTGAAAAACCTCCATCAGCCGAATTGCGACCAAATCAAAAGGATCAGGATTCATTGCCTCCATACGATGTCCTGGATGGCGTACTAAGGGCTTATGTTGAAGAATCAAAGGATGTCTATGATATAGTAGCGTTAGGTTTTGATGAAACGCTTGTTAGAGACATCATTAAAAAGGTCGATAGAAACGAGTATAAGAGAAAGCAGGCGGCTCCAGGACTCAAAGTTACCTCAAAGGCATTTGGGACAGGTAGAAGGATGCCTCTTGCACAGCGATACACGAGATAGTAAAAAATTACAGAATATAGAATAATATAATTAGTAATCAAAAGACTGTTTTGTAGGTAAAGGAAATGAAGAAACCAAAATCAGATGAAAAATCGGTAAATCCTCCATGGGGTAGTTGGGAGGTGTTGTTGGATGAACCTACTTATAAAGTAAAGAGGATAACCGTATTACCGGGAAATAGGCTGAGCTACCAAAAACACTTCAGGAGAAGAGAGCATTGGATGGTGGTTGAGGGAAAGGGTGTGGTGACCATTGATGACAAAGAGATTCATCTTAAGAAAGGAGAAACCATAGATATACCTCAGGAGGCGGCGCACCGTATAGCCAATAATGATGATGAAAATTTGACGTTTATAGAGATACAACAGGGTGAGTATTTTGGGGAGGATGACATTATACGCCTAGAAGACGATTATGGAAGGGCGTCAGCCTAGCACAGCATAGCCGCCCGGATGAATCCCTGCCCGACGAATGGCAGGCGGGTGTTCGGACGGGGGCAGACAAATCCAAAATTCAAATTGCCAAACCATTAATACAAAAAGGTTGGTTCATTCATTGAAATTTTAATACTTGAATTTACTAAGTTTAGACATTACTATAAATTTCAAATATCTAATATTCAATCCCCCTTTTAGTCCCCCTTTTTTAAAGGGGGAAAGAGGGGGATTTGTTAAGTTATTATTAACTCTAAAGCACAGGTCAGAATGGAACATGAAGCATTATTCTATCATTCAAAGGATGATAAAAAGGTTAGTTGCTACTTGTGTCCGCATAAATGTGTGATTGCAAATGGTAAATTAGGTTACTGTGGGGTAAGAAAAAACATTGGTGGTAAACTTTATTCTATGATTTATGGAAGGGTTTCATCTGCATGTGCTGATGCAATAGAAAAGAAACCCTTATACCATTTTTATCCTGGCAGTTACACATTTTCAATAGGTTCTCTTGGTTGTAATATGCGTTGTCGTCATTGTCAGAATTGGCAAATAGCTCATTCCCGTGCTGATAATGGTGGCAGAGGAACATCCTATATTTCTCCAGAAGAACTAATAAATCTTTCGTTGGAAAATAAATGTATTGGAATTTCATGGACTTATAATGAACCAACCATTTGGATAGAGTATGCAATTGATGGTGCAAAATTAGCAAAGGAAAAAGGACAATACACAGTTTTTGTAACAAATGGTTATATAGAACCGGAAGCATTAGATGCAATTGGACCGTATTTAGATGCTTATAGGGTTGACATAAAGGGTTTTGATAGTTACAGAAAAAACGAAGTTCCAGAGACTGATATTAAAGTAAGTGCTGAACTGCAGGATTCAAGACATTGTTTTTACAGGGATGTTGCTAATGTAAAGAGTGTAGAGCCAATCTTAAAAGCTGCAATTAGAGCAAAGTCAAAGTGGAGTATGCACGTTGAGATTATAACTAATGTAGTACCTGGTTATAATGATGATACTAACGAATTACGTGAAATTGCCGGATGGATAGTGCAAAATCTTGGAGATGAGACACCATGGCATTTGAGTAGATTTTACCCATATCTTGAGTTGTCACATGTGCCACCAACACCAGTTTCCATATTAGAACTAGCAAGAAAGATAGGGGTTGAAGAAGGGCTTAAGTATGTTTATACAGGAAATGTTCCCGGACATAAATGGGAAAACACTTATTGCTATAATTGTGGAAAGCTGCTGATTGAAAGGGCTGGCTTTGGTGTAAAAACATTTGAGATAGAGAATGGAATGTGTACAAAATGTGGTGCCAATATTCCAATTGTTGGAGGTTTTGGATAATATTTTAGATTTAAATTAAATAGGACACAGATTTTCACAGATGTACGCAGATAATAGATAGTTTTTTAACATTTTTATCATGAAAATCTGCGTTTATCCGTGTCCAAAATGTAAATTCTTATATGCCTAAAAAACATTCTATAATAACCTTAATTACTGATTTTGGCTTACATGATGGATATGCAGGGGTGATGAAGGGCGTAATCGCAAAAATCAATCCGTCAGTAGACGTAATTGATATTAGCAATAACATAGAGGCTCAGGATATATTTCAAGCAGCTTATGTACTTAATAGTTCATATGCTTATTTTCCCAGGGGGACAATCCACTTGGTTGTTGTCGATCCAGGAGTAGGAAGTGATAGTAAAATTCTTTGCTTAAAAACAAAAGATTATTTATTCCTTGCTCCCGACAATGGTGTTCTCTCCTTTATTATTGCAAAGGAAGAATCTCCTTCAATTAGAGAGGTGACTAACAAGGAGTTATTCTTGCCGGAAATTAGTAATACATTTCATGGCCGCGATATCTTTGCACCTGTAGCCGCGCATCTCTCAAAAGGAGTTAGTCATAAAAACCTAGGTAAAAGGGTAAGTAAGATAAATGAAATTAATCTACCAAAACCGATTCGTTCACCCGGTGGTGTATTAACGGCTGAAATTATATATGTGGATGGTTTTGGCAATCTTATTACTAATATTAACAAAGACATCATTAAAAGGATGAAAATTAGGACTGGAAAACTCGTAATTATAGTAGGCAGAGAAAGGCTTAATAAAATTAGTGAATCGTATGCGGACGTAAAAGAAAAAGAAGTATTAGCAATTTTTGGGAGTTCAGGATATTTAGAAATATCAGTAAATCATGGTAATGCCAAAGATGTTTTAAATTTAAAAAAAGGTGATAAGCTGGTTTTAGCAAGAGTTTACGAATTAGCCGTGGCTAATTCGCCAACTCATTATATTACAACGAGTTAGAGTTTTTAATCATTCCCCCTAACTTTTTGTATTGGTATGTACATTATTTTATTGACTTTATGGC
>MAYW01000084.1 GCA_001723765.1 Candidatus Scalindua rubra | reverse complement strand
ATTTGATGAACTATTTAGCGCTGATACAGACTATTTTGCGTTAAATAGGGTAATAAAAAAGACCGCTAAGAAAAAAGAATTCCTTTTGCTTGTATTAGAGTATCCTGAAATACCACTGCATAATAATACAAGTGAGCTGGATATAAGAGAGAAAGTTATTCAGAGAAAGATACGAAACTGTTTTAGAAGTATTCGAGGCGCTAAAGCTTCTGATACGTTTTTAAGCCTGATGGCTACCTGCAGGAAGCAAGGAATTACTTTTTGGGATTATGTTCGGGACCGTGTTTATAATCTGCAAAAAATACCACCCCTCGCTGAAATAATTGAAAATGGACAACCGGTGCTTGACCCTACTTAAACTCCCCTCTATAATAAAATGGAAATCCCACAAGATATTGGGTAATTACATGATATACTTATTCTGTAGGGAAGACAACCTAAAACTGTTTTGAAAATGCTACCATATGACTTCCTTAGGATATCCACAAAATGCACACAAAACTCTGGTAGATAAAGACAAAGTTCTTCATTAAATACTTCTTTCTGGATAATGCCTCCAAGATTAATTTTCCAAATTCTACTTGAAACATGCTAAAGTATTCCCTTATTCTAAGGTTATATAAGTTTTTGCATAATTTACTTGACAAACTATATCTTGTATGTATAGTATTCGAATTGTTATATATATGTCATTAAGTGAAAATATCATAGGGTTGGAATGCGTAAAATTGCATTCATAAATCAAAAAAGGTGGAGTAGGAAAAACAACCTCGACTGCTAATGTCGGGGCATACCTGGCCCTCATGGGCAAAAAGGTACTATTAATAGATCTCGATCCTCAATCCAATCTAAGCATACATTTAGGGATTAATGTTCATGGTAAAGAATCGTCCATTTACCAAATAATAAGTGGAAAGAAAAAACCTCGTGATGTGTTGAAGAAAACGGCAATAAAAGGTTTGGACCTGATCCCTTCTGATATCGATCTTGCAAGCGCTGAGATAGAACTTGTTAATATGGTTGGTCGTGAAACCATAATCAAGTTTTACCTCGAAAAACTACTAAGTAAGTATGATTACGTATTAATTGACTGCCCACCTTCTTTGGGACTTCTTACCCTGAATGCACTAACCGTAGTTAGAGAAATATTCATCCCTTTACAAACCGAATTTTTCGCTTTGCAGGGTGTTAGCAAACTGTTGCAAACATTCGAAGTTATCAAAAAGCGACTAAACAACACACTTAGTATTACGGGAATTATTCCTTGTATGTACGATAGCAGGACAAAATTAGGACATGCAGTACTAGACAAGATCAAAGAGTATTTCGACGATAAAGTATTTGGTACTATTATTAGAAAGAATGTGAAGCTTTCAGAATCACCCAGTCATGGTATACCAATAGCATTATATGCACCTGAATCTAATGGAGCGCGAGATTACGAAGCATTATCTAAAGAAATAATCGCTCAAGAAGAAAAGATGTTTGATACAACAGTTGAAAAAATATCACAAGTTAAAGAACCTGTTTTACAGTAAGTTTATTCAGCCCTTTAGTTATACTAAACTTTACTTCATTCGTTGACTTTTTGGATTATAGAATTTCCAAAATAATCATTATGAGAGGGAGGTTTTATGCAAAAGAAAAAAGTACTTGGAGTGGATCCCCTAAGCTGGCTAAAAGGAAAAGGCGAAGAAGAAAAGCTGGAGAGTGATGTTAGTCATCAAGAAAAACAGATAAATAATCCACCTGAACCTGAAAAAGAAGATAAAACACTAAATATAAAAAATAAAGTACAAGAAGGAAGGATTTATGAACCCAGTGATGTAACAGAAAAATATCGAAAAGCTATTTTAGGAAAAAAGGCATCCACTCCTCATCTTGGACCTCATGTAACAACACAAAAAGAAAGCCCGGCAACAGTTTTTGTAATTGTTTACACTATTTTATTGTTAATTCTAGGTTTCATTGTATATAGGGACTTGACAAAAAGGATTAGTAAACTAGACACAAAACTTGAAAACATAGAAAAGCAGGTTGAATCAGGATTTGTAAATTATGAGGATGCAAAATTTGATGAGGTTTGGTAATTTATAAATGATCAGTTTTAAATATCCTTATTGTACACCATGATTTTCCACAATAGCGTGTTCAACTTTAAATGTTTTCTTACGCCCATTATCCAATAATAATACCAACTCTCCATTATTAGAAATTCCTAAAAGATTTCCGGAATATTCTTTATTATTTTTGTGAATTGTAATTTTCCTTCCAATATTCAAACAGAATTCTTGCCATTTTTCTATAATATATTCATAACGTCCATCTTTCAAGATTAAGTACCATGAGTCCAAATTTTGTAGTAATGCCCTGGCAAGCCTGTTGCGGTCTATAAATGTTTCTTTCTCAATGGAAAGAGATGTCGTTGGTTTGTCAACTTGTCTGGGAAGTTCTTGTTTTTTTAAATTGACATTAATACCAATTCCTACGATATAGTTTATAGATTTTCTAGTTTCATTCTGAGTTTCTACTATAATACCTCCCAACTTTTTTTTATTAATAACGAGGTCATTTGGCCAATCTATTTCAACAGGTAATTTAAACATATCTCGAATAGTCCTTGCAATTGCTACAACCGTAAAACCTATCAAAAGATAAGATTTTTTTGGTAAGATTGCCGGCTTTAAGATAATAGTTAGTAATAACCCTTTGCCCTTTGGGCAAAGCCACGACTTCCCTGACCTTCCTCTCCCCTTTGTTTGCTCCTCAACAAAAATTGTAGTACCTTCTAATACATTGTTCTTTAGCATCTCTTTTGCAACATCCATTGATGATGTTGTACGTTCAAGCGTAATAATCTCCCGACCTATTATTTTTGTCCGTAGGTCTTTTTTTAATCTTATCAGCTAGTAAACAATCAGTTCTCATGTGCCTCGTGGAATAAATTTTATTGAGACTTTGGAGGTTTTCCCTTACCTATGAAAATTTACCTTAACGCTGAGGCGCAGAGATCGCAGAGCTTATTAGGGAACTTACTGTAAATTTGTTGACTACCCGGAAAATTCCATCGCATAATACTTCAACATGAAAATTGATTATTAAACCTAAATGCTTCATAAACAGATTCCAAAAGTCCTGGCCCTAAAATACTATATACTTCTATTGTAGCGCCGATTATCTTCTCTGATATCTCGTTTTCATGCATAATGAATAACTCCCTTCTTATTTTACACCAGTCTTTATAACCCTCTGCATCCTCTGCGCCTCTGCGTTAAAATAAAAGGCTAAAGGCTTAATTCACAAAGATTTAAAATGGAAATTTCCTTTATAAGGAACTTACAACAACACTCACTTGTGAGGTTCAATGATTACCTTTATAGATTCTTTAGCATCAGTAACAAGCTTGAAGCCATACCCGGTTTCTGCCAATCCTAAACGATGAGTAATCATTTCGTTTACGGGAACACGTTGAGAGCTAATTAATTCTATTGCCGCCTCTATATCAATAGGCTGGCGCCGTAAGTGGGCATTAAGGTTATACAATCACGCCAGAAATCATTAAACGGAATAGGAAGATCTACACCTGGATCAGCAGGAGCAAAGAACAGGATAGTACCTCCGCGGTCTACAGATTTAAGAGCTGTGTTTAAAGCAGGAACTGCTCCAGTGGTAGCAATCACACGATCAGCAAGCCTATTATCATTCAACTCGAGCAGACGCGAAGGCACGTCTTCATCAGCAGAAATGGCAAAATCAGCTCCAAATTTTTTAGCCATTTTTAGACGATACTCATTTATATCCGTAGCAATTACCCTTCCAGCTCCAGCTAATCGAGTCAATAAAATATGAAGAAGTCCAGAAATACCACTGCCAATGACGATTACAGTTTGGCCAGGCTCTATATGCGCTAATCTTTGTCCGCGAACTACACAGGCTAATGGTTCGATTAATGTTCCGTCTTCCAGCGACAAATTATCAGGAAGTATAAATACCCCCCTATCTACATTGATCTGGGGTACACGTACATATTCTGCAAAACCTCCAGGATCAAAATTCGTACTACGCAAGGTATCACATACAGTATGGTTACCATTTAAACAGTAATGACACGTATTACAAGGCACATGATGAGAAACGAATATCCTATCACCTTTCTTGAATTGTTCTACCCCCTCTCCTACTTCCACGATTTCACCAGTAGCTTCATGACCAAGCACAAGTGGAGCCTTGTGGATACGATACCATTCCATTACATCACTTCCACAGATGCCACAGGCCAATGATTTTAACAATAGCTCACCCGGACCAATCTGTGGTGTTGGCATTTCCTCTAATCTTACGTCTCTATTATTATAATACATTGCTACACGCATAAGTGTTATTGATAAAATTTTTCAAAAAGTTTGTAAAGATAAGTTAATAATCTAGTCCTGAGGATTGGAAGGATTGTAGATCGTTTGTTCGATACTGTCTAGTCGGGAATGGAGCTAATTTAACGTCTCGGAAATTCTATGACTTATTGGTATTATAGAGCTTATTTTAAGGTTTTTGCCTCTTACCTTTAAAATCACAATATATAAACCACTCAATTGTGAGCCCCGCTAAGCGTGGTGAGCGAAGCGAGCTAATTTACATAACTTTAAAGTACATTACAAAAATTATATTTCCTCTTAAACCCCAGACGTTACCGGCTCTTTACCACTCTTAACCTCGTTGAATATTTGATTGGCCTCATTGGCAGTTGCATTTTTGTGGATAATAGCATGCAGGGCCTTAGCCATGGCAACAGGGTGTTCATGCTGCCAGATATTCCTTCCCAGATTCACTCCTATAGCCCCCTTTTGCATACCATCATGAACAAATTCGAATACGGGAAGCTCTGTATCAAACTTAGGGCCACCAGCTATAACTATTGGGACGGGACAACCACCCGTTACCTTATCAAAATCTTCACACCAATATGTCTTTACAACCCTGGCGCCCAGTTCTGCAGCAATACGGCAACATAAAGATAAATACCTTGCATCTCTTTTTTCCAGCTCCTTACCAACAGCCGTAACCGCCATTACGGGAACGCCGTATTCTTCGCATTCATCCACGAGCTTTCCAAGATTCAAGAGTGTCTGGCGCTCATATTCACTGCCTATAAAGATCGACAATCCAACCGCAGATGCATTGAGTCTAATGACTTCTTTTATGCATGTAGTGAGCCCTTCATTTGCCAGGTCGCCCCCAACCACGCTGGTGCCACCAGATACCCGAAGGATGACGGGTTTACTATCATCTGGATTTATGGCAGCACGCAATACTCCCCTCGTGACAAAAAGTGCGTCACAATACTCAATAATCGGCTTAATCGTCTCGCCTGGTCTTTCCAGCTTGCTTGTAGGTCCTAAGAAGTATCCATGGTCTATCGGCATGAACATACAATGACCATCAGGTCCCATCAATTGTGCCATTCGATTTTTCATTCCCCAATCCATTTCTTACACCTCCTCATTGTTAACGGTTATATCATTTATTTTTTCGATTCATCTCAAGATTTCACGTAATTGCTCAATATCAAATGGAATATTACGCTGTTTAACGGGAGTTTCAACCCCGCTTTTCGCAGGGATTCCAAAAGTTAGTACCGGAACCCTGGTTTCGAAAGGAAGGGCTCAAAATTTCATCACTTTTCAGTCAGATTCGTCCGGTCTGACTACTAAATAACCTTTTTTTATTAACCAGTGATGAAATTCATAAGTCGTACGTTTGCAATCATTTTTACATATTGACCTTATTCTTTCGTATTCTTCAGAACCTTCCTCTTGTGCCTCAAGATCAAGTTGTATCGGACATTTAATATCTTTACAATATTCTCTGCGTTTATAATCAATATATCCTTCGATCGACATCAGCTTTTCCTCATAAAATTTCACAACAAATAACCCACATTCAATCTGGAGAAATAGCATAGAAAATTCAATTTGTTATGTCAACGGAAAATGTTAATATGACATAAAATGATTCAAGTTTTTCTTATTAAGGTTGTATTATTTGCCCCGTAGGAATGACCTGTGCCCGCACCCCGAAGTCGTACGCCTGCGTGATGAAGTACTTCGGTGCACAGTTATGAAGGGCAGGCAAAATTCTAACGGGGGTTTGTCAAAATCATCATCTTTTATAAAATTTATTACTCCTGGGTATAAATTTTGCTTTATTTAAAACTACATTTTAGAATTTAATCTAAATATACCCTTTTATGATAGAACTAATATTAGTCTGACTTAATCTTACTTCTTAATAGGACTAATATAAGGCATTCATATGGTTAGGCTTAACTCAATTATGGAGGATGTGAAATGAGTTGCTTATTATTCAAAAGATCATTTTTTGTGTTTTTGTTAAGTATTGCAATCGTGATTGTTTTTACAACACTTGACCAAAAAAAATGTTCTGGCAGAGAAAGATGTGCATTCATTCCATCTACCCAGTGTTTTCAAGGAAGGTAGTGATGTGCGAGCAAGAGAAATTCTATTCACTGCAAAATATCCCGGTGTTATTAAGGTTGATGCTTCCTGGGAACCAGGTAAGAAAAAACTAACAATAACACTATATGATCAGAACGGGAAATCTCTCGTAAGTAAAAAAGACAAGAGTCCTGTCCATCTTGTATACAAATATTCTCAAGAGCGTTTTAAAAAATCTAAAATCCTTGGTAATACTTTCAGGGTTGGAATTTCACAATCTCCTTTTAAGACTATAAATGGAACAATCAAGATAAAAACTCCTGGTAAAAAAGTAATTGAGAAGGATGATTCTACTGACGCTCGCGGCCCATATGGAACCTTTGTCGAAGAAAAAGATTCAGAAGAATAGTAAACTCAACATGGGCAGTGTCCGTATCAGAAAAATATTTTACTTTCATTTTTTATTCTTGAGTGCCTTAGGAGATTTTATTTACTGCCTAACGCAAAACTAACTTGCTGCAGCTGATGAATATGATAGCAAAAAAGGCTGTAGAATGGAAACCAGAAAAATATTCAAATGATAAGGAAATTGGCCTATAAATATTAGGAGAGTGAAAACACATAAATTGTTTCAGCATAAAGGTTAGGCTATTAAGGGTCTGAAGATGAATAATAAATGTCAAGATGTGTGATCTTCTGTCGGTAGTAAAACATCATGTGTTGGGTGGTAAGATATTCATGGCCAAGGAAAGGAGCAAGAATAAATTTGTCATTTTAAAAGATTTGAACTCCTGCCTCTATGTTACAACACATTAAAACCGCGAACCTTCAGTGTTTCCTCTAACCTTTCAGACTCATTCTTTGTGAGTGCTTCTATGTCCCCGGTATTAGGGACTATAAGCTCATCTATCAACTCCGATTTTGAGAAAATGCCTAACACTGTACTTTCATTAAGCTTGGTAACACTGCCATAAAAAGCACTAAAGAATACAACAGTTGTGTTTTCCAACTCCACCGACGAATTAAATAAAACCACATTTACATCTTTTGTAGGTTCAGATTCAGAAGAAAATTCTAATGAAAATTTTGGATTGTACTCTTGACCAACAATGTACAGTAAGTAGAAATGTCCTATTTTCTCAAAAACTTTATAAGGATAAATAAGTTCATCAATCAGATTTAGCTCGAATAATTTACTATACGTCGCATTAAATGCATTAAATTCCATTTCGAAATTCTCAGGTGCCACATGGGGTCAGGTCTTTCATTATTACTTTCTATCATTTCCTTCAACTCGCTTGATAGTACGGCTTATGATAACATAATGAGCATCTAAATATTCTGCAATTTCTTTCAATGTATATCCATAACGAACGTATGTTTTGTAAATGATTTTATCTTCAATTATTTGTAATATTGCAAGACCTGACCCTATAATCCGTACATATAACTTCCCAACTATGTTTTCACCTTAACTAATTACTTCTGTATTGGGATCAGGTTTATTTGTGTCGGTTCCGCCTCTGGAGGACATGGAAGTATTCTATCAAATCTTAGTCTTAATGAAGTTATTTATTTAACGTTAATAGTTTTTTGTTTTGCGGAGCAAAACGATTATAAATTAGCGACCAAAGGGAGCTAATTTATATTCTATTATCTTTTTCTCAGGTTCGAATTTGTTTAATTGACTTAATCCGAGGTTTTCTATCGCTGTATTTATTAGTTCTTCTTCAGAATTATTACCTATATAGAAAGCGCCTGCTTCAACCAGGGCTTCTCTCGGAACAAGACCAATTATCTCACTTCCTGTCACCTCCACCCCATATTCCCTGGCCTGAGTCTTTACGGTTTCATATGCCGTATATATAGAGGTTTCTTTGTAATTAGTTAGGTTCATAGAAACCTGTGATATATTGTATTCCTTTAGTTCGACACCCATTGCCTTTACGCATTTCAGCATTCCGGGAACCCTCTTCTTCTTACCTGTCTCATCCTTTACTAATGAACCTGATTCCCTTACCTTCTTTGCTATCTCGTTGGCTATACGAACATTATTAGTATTTAGGTTTACGTTATAGGCAATCAAGAAGAATCTTGCCCCAATCACTGTAGCGCCAGATTGTCTAATTTTATCATCATATTCTGATGGTCCATAATCTGGTATCCAGTCTCTCAGCTTTCGCTTTAGACCTTCATATTCCCCCTTCCTGATATTTGTAAGGTTTCTTCTCTCTGGTGTTTTTGCAGCATATTCGTATAAATATACAGGAATGCCTAGTTCCTCTCCGACAGCCCTTCCCAATACGTTTGCTAATTGCACACATTCATCCATTGTTGCATTAGAAACAGGTATTATGGGGCATACGTCTGTTGCGCCTATTCTTGGATGTTCTCCCTTATGCCTTGACATGTCTATGAGTTCTGATGCAGTGGATATTGCGTTAAATGCTGCCTCTTTTACATATGGAGGTTCTCCTGCAAAGGTTATTACGGTTCTGTTATAGTCTCTATCTGGTTCTACATTCAGGAGTTTAACGTTTTTAATTAATCCTATGGATGTTGCAATATCATCTACAATATCGAGATTTCGTCCTTCACTGAAGTTTGGAACACATTCGATAATTTTTTTATCTATATAAAGCATTGCTTGTATATGCATTAACAAAGTATAACTATTTAGCCACTAATGAACCCCGTTAGATAAAACTAATTTTACCTTATTTTCAGGCACAGAGTAAACCCGCTTAGATAATGGAAGCATCTAATGAGATAAACTATCTTACGGGGTGAACACGAAATTTACACAAATTATAACCACTTATAATCTACCACGACTCTCTCCTATCCACAAGCAAAAAGGATGTTGATAGAAGCGTGTATACGTATTTTGAGGCGGTATGGGAATAGATATTCTAGGTGATTTCAAAAATGGGAAATGTTGTCTCTATACAGTCGCGAAGCAACAGAGTACCATGGGTTTACTCGTGGGTGAATGAGTTTTCGCCCCAAAGGTGCATCGAGCAGAGCTCGTAATGTTTTTCTAAGTGCCACGGGTATGCCTGTGGGTATCACTTATTACTAGGAACAGAAATAACTATTGACACTAAATATATGCATCTGGTAATATGCCTATAACTTATGCACTGAAAGGAGCATATAATGAGAACAACATTGTCTATAAAAGAAGACCTCTTAAAAGAAGCAAAAAAATATCAGGTGCAAAGACAAAGAAAGAAACGATAGAAATGGCACTTGAAGAATTTGTAAGAAAGAGGAAGTCAAAAAAACTTATTGAACTAGAAGGCAAAATAGAGCTTTCTTATACTCTCTCTGATTTTCTTAAAAGAAGGAAAAGGGATGTTCCTTATTGATAGCTCGGTATGGATTGAATATCTCAAACCGAAAGGTTCTGCAAAAATCAAAGAAAAGATAAGAGAGCTTCTTAGTTTGGGAGTTGTAGTTTCCTGTGGTATAGTTGCCGTAGAGATACTGAGAGGAGCCAGAAACAAAAGAGATTTTGATGAATTATATGATTCATTTTATTCTCTGCCACAAATTCCAATAGACAAAGAGGTAATTGTAAGAGCATCAAGATGGGGTTTTGAAATGGACAGAAAAGGAAAGGTTGTCTCAACCACTGATTTGATTATAGCGTCTGTGGCATATAAAAAAGCAAGACTCTTGCATATTGATAACGATTTCAAAATGATAGCAGAATTTTTTAATTTAGAAGAAGAAATACTTACAAGATAATATGGATAATCCTCATCAATTACATAGACAGCCTACATACAATAAATATAACCCATTTTTCACACACAGGAAGATTATTTAACTGGATCATATCCAGATCCACCAAAAGGATGACATCTAAGGATTCTCCATATTCCTTTAAATATTCCTACTACGATGCCTCTTTTTTCGATTGCATCAATTACGTATTGTGAACATGTTGGGTCGAAACGGCATGAGGGGTGTAGAAAAGGAGATAGTATTAACTGATATACTTGTACGAATTTAATTAATAAATGTTTCATTTTCTTAACTGATTGTTAATTTGTGCTAGAATTTTCTTAAATTTATCTTCGATCGCCCTTAGTGAAAGATCAGTCAATCCTGACCTTGGAATTATTATTATGTCTACACCGTTATTCAACAAATTTTTGTTTAATCTATATGCCTCCCGAAAGATTCGTTTAAATCTATTGCGCTTAGGTGCATTACCAAATTTCCTTCCCACGACGAATCCTAGCCGGGAGACAGAATCGTTATTTAATAGTGCGTATACTGTTGTTTGATCGTTGCTAAAGACTTTTCCTTCATCAAAAACCTTCTGAAATTCTTTCCTTTTTCGCAAGCGTTCTTTCTTGGTAAAACGTTGGTCCATTTTTTCAATATTAATGTTTTTAAACATATATTCAAGGAGAAACGATCCCCCTATCTTTACCACCAGTGTCATTTTGCATTTTACTTGACAGCATGTTCTTTGTTGATAGAATAATCCGATAACTCTAAACTCTCTAATTTACTCATCAAATCCCCCTTGATCCCCCTTTGCTAAAGGGGGAAAAAGTGAAAACTCATCGTAAGCAAAGAAAAATCCTGAACATAAGATGTTCCTATATTTAGGGTTAGAGAAATCCAGTGGAAACGTTTGAAAAAAATAGAATTGAAAAAACAAACAAACTCAAGGATAAGGGAGTCGAACCTTATGGTGCAAGTTACAATCGTGCTACACCGTTGAAGGAAGTAATAGACAGCTATTCAGCAGTTGAAGAAGGGAAGAATGTAAGATGTACAGGTCGGATAATGACTATGAGGCCTCATGGTAAGGCCGCATTCCTTCATATAAAGGATTGGACAGGTAAACTTCAGGTTTACGTGAAGTTGGATAAAGTAGGTGAAGAAAAATATGATACCTTTCGCCTGTTGGACCTTGGAGACATAATTGGTGTAGAGGGTGGAGTATTTAAGACTAAAACAGGTGAAATAACTATTTTTGCAGATGATTTTACTGTGCTTTCCAAGGCACTACTTCCACCACCTGAAAAATGGCATGGTTTAAAAGACGTTGAAATCAGATACAGGCAGCGTTACCTTGATCTCTTGTCAAACGATAAGGTAATGGAGCTTTTTTTAAAGAGATCGAGCATTTTAAAATCAATTAGAAATTTTCTGGAAGACAGAAATTTTATTGAGGTTGAAACCCCCATGATGCAGCCTATTCCAGGTGGAGCAGTAGCAAAGCCTTTTATTACTCATCATAACGTATTGGACATGGATTTATATTTGCGTATTGCACCTGAACTGTATTTAAAAAGACTGCTTGTTGGAGGTATGGAGAGGATTTATGAAATCAACCGAAACTTCCGTAATGAAGGTATATCTACACGACATAATCCAGAGTTTACGATGATGGAACTCTATCAAGCATTCAGTGATTATAATGGAATGATGGAACTAACGGAAAGCTTGACAACCAGTTTAGTCCGTGAACTGTATAACAAGTTCGAGATTCCTTATGGTGAGCGCAAATTAGACATGTCGTCTCCATGGCAAAGGTGTACGTTTTCTGAACTTTTGTTAAAATATGCTTCAGTTGATTTAAATGATGAAAATGGGTTAAGGAAAAAAGGCAAGGAGTTAGGAATTGAAGTTGAAGGCATTCACAAGGATGTTATTGCCGAAGATATTTTTAAGCAACTTGTTGAAAAGGAATTGTGGAATCCAACGTTTGTACTTGATTATCCGGTTACTCTTTGTCCATTAACAAAATCTTGTGACAATGATCCAACTTTAGCTCAAAGGTTTGAACTATATATCGCAACAATGGAGATTGCTAATTCATATTCCGAATTAAATGAACCACTTGAACAAAGTAAACGATTTCACGAACAAGTAGCTGGCGATGATAAAGAAGGAAAGATAGATGAGGACTTTCTAAAGACGCTTAAATACGGAATGCCTCCTGCAGGCGGTTTGGGAATCGGAATTGATAGATTGATAATGATTTTGACAAACAGTTCTTCTATTCGAGACGTAATCCTATTTCCATTGCTACGTCAACAGAGTTGATAATCAACTCCTTTTGGTCGCTAATTTAACGTATCGGAAACCTGTCCTAGAGCCTGTCCTGATGAAAATCAGGAACAGGTCAGGATTCTATAACTTATTGTTATTAAAAGACTTTTCAGTCAGTAGAAAGTAGAGGGTAGAGAGAAGGAAAGACTTTCTCGCATTTCTCTCTACTTGCTACTCTCTACTTGAAATCACTAATTGTGATCGAAGCGAACTAAATTCTAAAGAGATATGCCAGAAAAGATTAATAACGGTCTGCTATGTGCCAGTGAAATTCACAAAGAGTATAAAATTGGTAAAAATGTACTTCATGTACTTAATGGGATAAATCTTGACGTAAAAAAGGGTGAGATATTAATCATTTTAGGGGCTTCAGGGGCAGGTAAAAGTACACTTCTTCATATCCTCGGTATATTAGACACGCCAACCTCTGGATATGTGAGTTTTAAAGGAGAAAACTTAAGTAGTATAGGACAGAGAGAGTTGGCTGAAAAGCGTAATAGAATTTTTGGTTTTGTTTTTCAGTTTTATCACCTTTTACCTGATTTTAATGCTCTGGAAAACGTACTCATGCCCCGTCTAATTGGTCAAAAGTTCTACAAGACAAAATCTAAAAAGGAAAATGCTGAAAAGGCAGTTCAGCTTTTAAAGCGGGTAGGTTTAGGAAATAGGATAAATCATAGACCAGATGAACTTTCAGGTGGTGAGAAACAGAGAATAGCCATCGTCAGGGCCTTAATGAATGATCCTGAGGTATTATTGTGTGATGAACCAACAGGTAATCTCGACACAAACACAGGAAGGGAAATTCAAGAATTGATTTGGAAGTTAAATGAAACAACGAATCAGACTGTGGTAATAGTTACCCACGATGAAAGGTTTGCAAAAATGGCAAAAAATGTTGTTAGGATAGCAGATGGAAAAATTGTGGATTATTCAAAAAACGGAAAGGAGCATTAGTAGATGGGACTTAAGGTATATATAAACGGAAAGTTATATCCAAAAGAAGAAGCCAAAGTGTCTGTCTTTGACCACGGCTTGTTGTATGGAGATGGAGTCTTTGAAGGGATTAGATGTTACAATGGTCATATATTTAAGTTTTCAGAACATATCGATAGGCTTTACAATTCCGCTAGGGCAATCACCCTGGAAATACCAAAATCTAAAGAAGAACTTAAAGAAGCTGTTAAGAATACACTTAAAGCAAATAATCTGAAGGATTCTTATATTAGATTAGTGGTAACAAGGGGAGTTGGAAAACTTGGACTTGATCCGTTTAATTGTACTGGTCAACAATTGATTATTATAACAGATTCCATTCAACTATATCCTAAAGAATTATATAAAAAAGGTCTTGATGCATTTATTGTCCCTACAATTCGTAATCACTATGAAGCACTTAATCCTAAGATAAAGTCCCTGAACTACCTCAATAATATTCTAGCAAAAATTGAGTGTATTAATGCTGGTGCTACCGAAGGTATCATGTTAAATAAAGATGGTTATGTGGCAGAGTGTACCGGTGACAATATCTTTATTGTAAAAAGCAATGAAATTTTCACGCCTCCTACCTATGCCGGAATCTTGATAGGGATAACAAGGAATGTCGTTATTGAGTTAGCTGAAAAAGCAGGTATGGTAGTGAAAGAAGAACAACTGACACGTTATGATTTATATATTGCTGATGAATGTTTTTTGTCCGGAACTGCCGCAGGGATTATCCCTGTAGTCAAAATAGACGGACGAAATATTTCTTCAGGAAAGCCAGGTAAAGTTACTCTTAGCCTGCTAAAGAAATATCAAGAACTTACAAAACAGTGTTCTGAGTAAGCGACTTCTTTCGTTTTTTTAAAAAAACCGTTTCATAAAAGAGTATTCCAACTCCTATACATATAAGTGAATCTGCAATATTAAAGGTTGGCCAATGATACCCCATGCCCAAATGCACATCTATAAAATCTCTAACATGATGGTGGAATATTCTATCCCACAAATTTCCTATAGCACCTGAAAGTATCATACCAAAAGCAATATTTGAAAATAACCGAGACCTGTCAAAGCATTTGTAAAACCACAAGATAGCACCTATTGCGGCAATACAAAAAAAAATGAGGACATTGTTTCTGCCTTGAGCAAAGCCAAAAATAATGCCCTCATTTTCGCTGCAAATTATACCTAAAAAATCCCGTATGATTACGACTCTTCCAGCATCTTTAAATTTTTCGAATATTATCCATTTTGTTACAAGGTCAAGAAGAACACCACAAAAAGTAACAATCAAAAAAAAAGTGGCATTTTTCGAGACCTTAAGTTTTGCCAGTTCCTTGTTCCTCCTGTCTTTGACATTCTATACAATTTTTTACATATGGTAATGCCGTAAGTCGTGCTTTAGAAATTTTCTTTTCGCACTCTTCACACAAACCATAAGTTTTATTACCTATCCTTTCTAATGCCTCATCAATAGCTCTCAATTCTTCTTCACCATTTTGAATCAACCCAATCGTTAAATCACGGTCATAGTTATCAGTGCCAACATCAGCCATATGAATAGGAACGTTCGAAAGGTCTCCTGAAGCATCTTGTCTAGATTTTCCCAACGCTTCATCTTCCATAAAAGTTACATTTTCAAGTAATTTTGCTCGAATTTCCAGAAGTGCTTTTTTTGAATTGTGCTAATTCTGATGCCTTCAAATTAACTCCCCCCACTTATCAATCTTCCTCAAATAATAACCATTATTCATACAATTATAACGCTACAACCCTTTACAAAATATTTTTAACTTATCAAACCGCTTGAATATAACTAATACGAAATTTAAAGTCAAGGGTTTTTTAAAGGTCTCCAAGAGCTTTAATTTAAACTAAAAAGTTGTAAAAATTCAAGCTTGATTATTTTTGTAATATGTATAATATTTACCTACAAAAAACTTCTTTTTTGCAGTGTTAAGCTCAATTTTGTATATTTTTTCAACAACTATAAAGTATCGGTTATGTTATTCGTTTGCAATGATTTAAAAGAATTTTTTTTAATAATATTTTAAGGATATGCATAAAAAAACGCCTGAAACTGTAATTGTCGTGGATTTCGGATCACAGTATTCTCATTTAATTGCAAGGAGAATCAGAGAACTGAACGTCTATAGTAAAATTGTATCATACAAAATAACACCTGAAGAAATCAAACAGATGAATGCTAAAGGCATAATTTTGAGTGGTGGACCTGCAAGTGTATGTGTATCCGATGCACCACACTGTAATAACAAAGTACTTTTTACGGATATCCCGATCTTGGGAATATGTTATGGACTACAATTGGGCAGCCAGATACTGGGTGCAAAAATAAAACCATCAAAAAATAGGGAATATGGGAAAACTAAATGTACGGTTAAGGATCATTCTTCACTTTTTGATTCAATAGACAAAACTATTAGTGTATGGATGAGTCATGGTGATCAAGTGTTAGAACTCCCTGATGATTTCCAATCACTTGCATATACAGAAAATTGCCCATATGCTGCTATAAGACATAAGAAGAAGGAATTCTACGGAGTTCAATTCCATCCTGAAGTAACACACACACCATCTGGCAGCCAGATATTGCACAATTTCTTATTCAAAATTTGCCATTGCACGGGTGACTGGAGTATGAGCTCATACATTGACAGGTCGATAAAAGAGATACAAGAACAGGTCGGAAGAGAAAGGGTTATATGTGGTTTATCGGGTGGTGTTGACTCTACTGTTACGGCTGCCATTATTTATAAGGCCATAGGTAGCAAACTTGCTTGTATCTTTGTTGACAACGGCTTACTAAGATCGAATGAATCGGAATGTGTGATTGAAACCTTTAAAAAGAATTTCAAGGTAGATTTGCATTTTGTAGATGCAAGTGATAGATTCTTAAACCGCCTGTCAAGCGTAAGCGATCCGGAACAAAAACGTAAAATCATCGGTCATGAATTTATAGATGTTTTTAAAGAAGAATCGAAGAAATTAGCTGACATTAATTACTTAGCGCAAGGAACCTTATATCCAGATATTATTGAAAGCATCTCCGCACATGGGGGGCCAACCGCTAAAATAAAAAGTCATCACAATGTAGGAGCCCTGCCTGCAGAATTGGGGTTTGAACTAGTTGAACCCCTTAAAGACCTCTTTAAGGATGAAGTAAGAGAAATCGGTTCGGAACTTGGCCTGCCAGATGAAATAATATGGAGGCATCCTTTCCCAGGACCTGGCCTTGCCATAAGGATAATAGGAGAAGTTACAGAAGATCGACTGGAAATCCTCAGATACGCAGATGAAATCATGATCAATGAAATACAATCGGCTGGACTTTATAAAAAGATCGCACAGGCATTCGCCGTCCTTTTGCCAGTGAGTACTGTTGGTGTTATGGGAGATGAGAGAACTTATGAAAATGTTATTGCATTGAGAGCCGTAGATACTCTCGACTTTATGACGGCAGATTGGGTAAGATTACCTCATGATTTACTAGCTAAAATCTCGAACCGTATAATTAACGAGGTTAGAGGTGTTAACCGAGTTGTTTACGATATTAGCTCAAAACCACCAAGCACTATTGAATGGGAATAATGTAACTTTAAGATATGCAAAAGAAGCTATTAATTATCTTAAACCCTATTGCAGGCAAAGGTATTTCTAAGGAAATTCTACATAAGATATTAGGGTTTTTCAGGGACAGAGGGTATGTCGTAGATTTTTGTGAGACGAAAAGACGGGATGATGCAAGAAAGACCGTAGAATGCCTGAGTGATGACAATTGCAAAATTATTGTGATAGGCGGTGACGGAACTTTCAATGAAGTTTTAAATGGTTTAAGAAACTGGAAAGTAAAACTCGGCATTATTCCTACTGGTACGGCAAACGTTCTTGCAAAAGAATTAAAAATTCCTTTTGATATTACAAATGCATGCGAAGTAATCGCACAAGAGAATGAATTGCAATTAGATTTGGGGAAGAATGAAAAAGGATATTTTGCCCTTTTAGGCGGTGTTGGTCTCGATGCAATGGTAGTTAAAAGCCTAAGTTCAAGAAGGTGCGGCAATATCAGTTATCTTTCCTATGCAATTCCAATAATTAATAGTCTATTAAATTATAAATATCCCAGGTTATCAGTAGAAGTAGACGGAAAATTGATTGAAAATAATGCTGGTCTTGTATTTGTCGGAAATACAAAAAGTTATGCAGGCCCTATAGAAGTTACATCTTATGCAAAAGTCAATGATGGGGCTTTTGATGTATGTATAGTAAAGATGAAAAACCGTCTTAGTATTTTAAAATATATTTGGAAAGCCTTTATAAGAACTTTGCCAGAATCAAAAGATGTCAGGTATACAACAGGTAAGATTGTATCTGTCACTTCGGATTTAAACGTTCCATATCAAATAGATGGTGAGTTTGCAGGTTATGTTCCTACAATGTTTGAAATAGTTCCCAGGACAGTTCCGGTTTTTGTGCCAAAATCAATTCTGAATTAAACATTTATATTCACCCACAAATACACAACAAATATAGGGTCACCTTCTGTTTGTCAAGGGATAAATCACTAATCAAGGTGTGACCCTCTTTTCTCTCTCTCTCTCTCTCTCTCTCTCTCTCTCTCTTCTCTCTCGGAAGAGACATCCCTTTAAGCAGTTCTTCCTTATAAAAAATGTGTATTTCTTGAGGATAACTCTTGACCTTTGTGGTACCGTATGCCAGAAGAGTTATCGTATTTTCTTTGTCTTTAAGGGTAACTTGTTCTTTTATGTCATACACCTTTTGCTTCAAGCCCTTCTTTTCAAATACTGTTTTCCCATTGAGTTCAATTTTTATTCTTTCCACACCATGCTTGCGTTCAATTGCTTGGGCTACAATGGTAATTTCGGGACAATCCACCTGCTGGACTTCGGGTTCTAATACTCTCTCTCCACACTTGATATATTTAATAACAACCTCCGGTGGAGGAATGTCGGCTATACTCACCTTTGATACTTCAACCCCTGTATCTTGTTCAACCTTAGCTACCGCTTTTTTAATATCCTCACCCCTTAATATGCTGGCAACAATATCGGGTCTTTTGTATATGTCTGCATATTGTTCAAAATCATATAACTTATTCCCGATCCTGAAGGTTACATATTTATCCCCTTTTGGAGATGCATTGTAATAATTATCCGGGGTATAGGATACCCAATCATTATCTTTAAAACCAACCATGGTTGCAAGGAGTTTACCTGTCTCTGAATTCCATATCTTAAGGCTGGCGTCTACACTTCCAGAGACGATGTATCTGCCGTCAGGGCTGAAGGCGACGGAGTGAACCCAAGCGGTGTGTCCTTCAAATATTCTTACCAACTTGCCCGTATCCCTGTCCCATAGACGGACTGTTTTATCATGCCCCCCCAGAGACGATGTATCTGCCGTCAGGGCTGAAGGCAACGGAGTAGTAAACCCAATCGGTGTGTCCTTCAAATATTCTTACCTGTTTGCCTGTATCCCTGTCCCATAGACGGACCGTTTCATCATCCCCTCCAGAGATGATGTACCTGCCGTCAGGGCTGAAGGCAACGGAGGAAACAGCGGAGGTATGGCCTGTTTGAAGAACAATTTCAACCTCCTCTTTCCCTTTTGCCTCTACATACGACCCTATGAATAAAAGTACACACACGGCTCCGAAGATTTTAACCAATAATTTCATAATGCCACCTCCCCTTTTAGGCTTGATTCTGTGTGACCTATTTCTTTTTATATATAGCATTTGAAATGAGGATAAATAGGGACAGCGCCAATACTGTTCGGCACGATAATTGAGTAGAATTCAAATTTAGTGTTACCATTTATCCACCATACCTAATATTGCTAATTTAGCTCTCCTACAGCCTCTCTTTCCAACTATACAAAGAACTATTTTGTATATTTTTGTATTTTTCATCTATCGCTTTGCTTTGTGAAAAATTTTATGAAATATTTTTAATGTCGTAAGTTGTGAATTTTCATAACTTACGTCATATTAATAAGTTACATGATATTTTGTTATTGATTTTCTCTCCTGCTCTTGTTATCAATTACACTTGTGAATCACTCAAAAACTAAAAACAAGAGCAAAAAACTCAAGGAAAAAGACATACAAAAACTATCCATCCTACGCTCTTTCAAACCTCTGCTTAAGAGGCTTCACGGCTATGCCGATTGTTTCAATCGGAAACTACATTATGATCAATACGTAAGCCTTAC
>MAYW01000083.1 GCA_001723765.1 Candidatus Scalindua rubra | reverse complement strand
GAACATATACAAAAATTTTGATAAATTAGGTTTTATGATTTTAGTAAAATTATTATCTATAATGTCTTTGGCGTTTTTATAAGTTATTGAAATATAATAATTATGCAAAACAAATAAAATTTGATTTGCTTTTTTGTATTGCAAGATTAGTAATGAATAAAACTTAGTTTTGCGGAGCAAAACACACATAAATTAGTGACTGAAAGGAGCTAATTTATACAATGTTAAAGAAAAAATTTACAAGTAAAAACTGCGTTACCTGTAAAAGATGTATGATTGAGTGTGCTATTAGACATTCACAGGCGCAAGATTTGTATTTATCACCTCTAGAAAACCCTGCGCCAGTCCCAAGAATTAACATAAATTTCAGAAAAGATAAGCCATACGCAACTGTTTGTCAGAATTGTGCCAAACCTAAATGTTTGGAATCATGTGAGTATGATGCAATTACTAAATTTGAGGATGGTAACGTAGTTATAAGTCAAGAAAAATGTACTGGTTGTTGGGCATGCATTGATGCTTGTCCTTTCGGTGCTATCACTAAAGAAGTAGAGATGGAAGTTGCATTTAATTGTGACGATTGTAAAGGGTATGATGATATGGCTTGTGTAGAGGCGTGTAAGACTTTTGCGCTAACATACGTTGAGAAAAAGGTTGCCGTTACTGCTGACGCGTAGTATATGATTAGATTCAGGAGGAAATATGAAAAAAATTACGCTGCAAATTAACCATAAGGAATATGAAGCAAATGAAGGTGAAACCATTATTCAGGTTACTAAGAAAAACAAGATCCATGTTCCTTATCTGTGTTATTGGAAATATTTGGAACCTTTTGGCCAGTGCAAGATGTGTGTTGTCGAAGTCGATGGGAATTTAGGTCCAGTAACGGCATGTAATACACCTGTGTGGGATGGTATGAGTGTAATAACAGAAAGTGATAATATTACAGAACTTCGAAGAAGCAATCTGAGACTAATCCTTGCCAACCATCCGAATGATTGTATGACATGTGAAAAGACAGGAATGTGTAAACTTCAAAATTATGCCTACCAGTTTGGAGTACATGCAGAATGGAGTCAACAAACGATACGAAAATATTACGAGAATCCTAACAATGGAGTAATAGAGTGGGATCGTGACAAGTGTATTATGTGTACCAGATGCTCACGAACCTGTGCTGAGATTCAGGGATCCTATGCGTTAGGATTCAAGGCTGGAGGTTTTACTGCATTAGGCACTCCAAATAAAAGTAATATTTCTAAATTAGGTGATTGCGAGCTATGCGGTCAATGTATTGATGCATGCCCGGTTGGATCATTACAAGAATTATCTGCTAAAGGCAAGGGAAGAGTCTGGGAATTTGAAAAGGTTAGAACCACCTGTACCTATTGCGGAACAGGATGTAACTACTATTTTAATGTAAAAAACAAAAAAATTGTTTCCATTTCAGAGTGCTTTGACGCCCCGGTAAATAATAAAGGAAGTCTCTGTGTAAAAGGCAGATTTGGTTATGAGCACATCCATCATAAGGATAGATTGACTACACCACTCATAAGAAAGAATGGAAAGCTGGAAGAAGCCAGTTGGGATGAGGCCATTACCCTCATTGCAACAAAGTTTAAAGAGATTAAGAAAAAACATGGCCCGGACAGTCTGGGATTTTTGTCTTCATCAAGATGTACAAATGAAGAGAATTACATATTCCAGAAAATGGCCCGGATGATGGGTACCAACAATGTTGATAACTGTGCAAGGGTATGCCATAGCGCAAGCGTCTCTGGACTAGCAGCGTGTTATGGCAGTGGCGCTGCAACAAATTCGTTTGGCCAGATTCCTGATGCTGAGCTACTATTCATAATAGGCGCCAACCCATATGAGGCACATCCGATTGTTGGACTTAAGGTAAAAGAAGCAATTAATAACGGGGCAAGATTAATCGTTGGCGATCCAAGAAGAACTCAGCTTGTTGACATGGCAGACATCTGGCTGAATCTGATACCCGGTACAAATATCGCACTGTTAAATGGAATCATAAACGTTATCATAAGCGAAGGACTTGAGGACGAAGAATTCATTAAAAATCGTACAGAAGGTTTTGATGAGCTAAAGAAAGGTGTTAAGAAATATACACCCGAATATGTTTCAGGCATAACGGGTGTTGCAAAGGATAGGATTATTGATGCCGCCAGACTATACGCAACAACTGATAAGGCAATGATAATCTACAGTCTTGGTATGACAGAGCATACAACAGGCACATACAACGTTATGTCTCTTGCAAACCTCGCTACGGTTACGGGTCATCTTGGAAGGTCACATGTGGGCATAAACCCAACTCGTGGCCAGAATAACGTACAGGGAGCCTGTGACATGGGAGCATTGCCTAACGTATACGTAGGATATCAGGCGGTTGGTGATCGAAAGGCACAGAAAAAATTTGAAAATGCCTGGGGTGTTAAACTGGATGATAAGAAAGGTTTAACGTGTACGGAGATGGATATCGCAATGAATAAGGGAAAGTTAAAGGCTTACTATGTCTACGGCGAAGACCCTGCAATGACAAATGCTAATGTCAATTTCGTAAAAAGCGGTCTCAAGAAATTAGAATTCCTTGTAGTACAGGATATACTGCCAACAGAAACCTCAGAGTTTGCTGACGTCATTCTTCCCGGCTCTAGTCATGCAGAGAAGGATGGCACCTTCACCAATGGAGAAAGAAGAATTCAACGGGTCCGAAAGGCAATAGAACCATTATGTGGAAAAGCGGATTGGGAAACCATATGCCTTGTAGCAAATGCTTTCGGGATAAAAAACATGAATTATTCTTCACCTTCTGAGATATGGGATGAACTTGCAAGTCTTGCTCCTATGTTTGCAGGGGTTAATTTTGAAAAACTTGAACCTGATGGAATCCAATGGCCATGCCCTGATATAGACCACCCAGGTACTGCAATTATGTACACTGAAAAATTCAACAGGCCAAACGGGAAAGCCAAGTTTAATTTCCAGGATCACATTGCATCAGCAGAACTACCTGATGATAAGTACCCCTTAATCCTTTCAACCGGCCGTCGCAGACAACATTATAATAATGGTTCCATGACTAGAAGAGCCATTACGATATTTAATCAATGGCCAGAAGAATCATTGGAGCTAAACCCGTTTGATGCCAGAAGGTTTAACATAAAGGATAGTGAAAAAGTTCTCGCCAGTTCAAGAAGAGGTGAGATGGAGGTAAAGGTACACATAACAGATAGAGTACAGCCGGGTATTACGTTCCTTGCATTCCATAATCGAGACGCATTGACAAATCTCCTGACTAACGATGCACTCGATCCTGTATGCAAGATCCCTGAATACAAGTCATGTGCAATTAAAATTGAAAAATTAGACGGTCACGAATAGGGGCCCCTACATATTTCTTTGATTGCTTGCCCGACTAATGGCAGATGGTTGCTCTGTTATCCTGTGTATTTCTCAATATAAATTAAATCATTTTATTTGTTTACCTTATCAGTAAACCCCGAATATCCCTGCCCTGAAGGACAGGGCTTTTTCTACTTTATCTTTTACCTTACCATTCATCTCCGACCTGAAGTTCGGAGCTTTCTGGATTTTACGGGGTAAAAACCTAATTTAATGGTAATAAAACTAGATACGCATTCCATCAAACATGAACAATCCCAAAAAACCAAATATAACAACCGGTAACCATGCAGCCAATATAGGATGAAGGGTACCCATATTGCCAAGATTTATACATATATAAGATAATACATAAAATGCACAACAAATAAGGATACTTATCCCAACCCTCAAAAAAACATTCCTACTCATTCTTTCAAAACCAACAACAAGAGGAATACCTAAAAAAAGTAAAACAAAATTGGTTAATGGATACGCCACCCTTGAGTGATACATAACACTATATCTCAGATTTTCTGGTTCCTTTTCACGTAAGTCTCTTAATTCTTTAAAACTCTTCAATGTTGGATTAAGTTCTATCTTGCTTAGGTGTTCAGGTGTCAACGTGGTTTCAAGGAAATACTCATTCATTTGTTGTACTGGCGCAACCCATTTACCACTTTCATCATAATTATGTCTGATAACATTATGTAACAACCATTTTTTATCAACTGTCCATTCACCTTCTTTAGCACTAATAGTAAACCTTTTTTTACCATTTTCGTATCTTCCAATGATAAAGATAGACTCTATCTTCTCTTCAACAACACTAAATGTCCATGCCCTTAAAAGCAAGTGATTATTTCTATCTTCGACAAGTACATTACTCCTCTCATCTTCTTCGAATGTTGCTTGCTCCACCTTCCTGAGTTTCTCAGCAAATATCGGTACAACCAATTCCTGATTGGCAACTGCTGCAAATGACATCATCACTGATATAATAAAAATAGGGAGTAAAACCCTATAAAGGCAAATCCCTGCCACCTGCATAGCTAAAATCTCATTATTTTTGGCTAATCTGATAAGAACCAGACTTACGGCTATTAACGTTATAGCTGGAAAAAGTTGTGCGACAAACACCGGTACCATAAACGCATAGTAATGGATTGCCAACAGAAGCGCTTTAGAACCCAGTTCGATAAAATCATCAAGTTTCTGAATTATGTCTATTACTATATAAATACCGCATATGGCAAACATACATACTATGAAGGTGGGTATAAATGTCTTAACAATGTATTTGTCAAGTCTGAATAACATTTTGTCCCTTTAGTAAAAACCACAAACACAATCTGTGGTAAATATAAAGCAAAACACTAATGACCTTATTATAAAGTAAACATTATCAATGATTAATATTTTCAGACACCCTCAATTCCTTCAATAGCTCACAAATAGTTTTTCTTAATACGGGGTGTTCAAAATCTGGAGATATTTCACATAATGGTTCTAAGACAAAAGTACGTTCATGCATTCTTTCATGAGGAATCTTAATATTATGATCATTTATGATCCTATTTCCATATAATAGTATATCGATATCTATAATCCTCGGACCCCATCGTACACATGGCCTTCTTCCAAGTTCTAACTCAATTTTCTTAAACTCTCCTAACATTCTTTTTGGTTCCATTTCAGTCTCCAGCTCTATTACGCAGTTGACATAATCAGGCTGTGGTGGACCACCAATTGGTTTTGTGTTATAAAAACCAGATTTATTTTTGATACAGATATCCTTATATGCATCAATCCTGGTAATAGCATTGACTAAATTTTTTTTCTCTATCACCAATGTTTGATCCGAGACCGATATATACCGTTGTCATATTAGCGTGTGTTAATCACGACAAAAAAAAGGATAAGTTAAGTATATTCCTTTCTACCATCGGAATCAACACGAATCAAGGCAATTTAGACCTTGTACTTAAAACACTTTTTCCTATAATAATAAATTAGCTCACTTCGTTCACTAATTTATGCTAGTTTTGCTACGCAAAACAGAATTTAGTTTCTGCTTTGCTTACCACGCTTAGCGAGGCTCATACCCCTCCAGAATGACTTTGCCCGCCCGGTAAGCTGTTCGGACGGATCGGGCTCTGGTTGGAATGTTGGAATTATGGAATAATCCCATATGGAAAATTGGATTTTGGAAATTTGGGATAGCGGGTATAATAATTATATTTCCAACTCGCCTGAGCAATCTAGGCAGATATTCTATCATTCCATTATGCCTTTTTTGGGAAAAAATAGGTCTATATTATAAACCTTTAACTTTAATGGGTTGCATAATACGAGACGTTATCTTTTATGACATCTATGTGAAAAATGTCAATATTTTGCAAAACTAAAAACCATCAAGTAACTAACAGATCTCATGGTCATGTACATCGTAGTGAGGAACGTATAAGGCTTATCTTAACATGTTCCTTAACTGGAACCATGTTTATTGTAGAAGGTATAGCAGGGTATTTAACCAATAGTTTAGCCCTTCTCAGTGATGCAGGACACATGTTAACACACCTGTTTGCCCTATTAATAAGTCTTGGAGCCATCATATTCTCTGCAAAACCTCCAACTGCAAAAAAAACCTACGGTTTTTATCGTCTAGAGATCCTAGCAGCATTATTTAATGGCGCTACTTTATTCTTAATCACCTTATGGATATTTTTCCATGCCTACAAACGGATAATTAACCCTGAACCCGTTGCTAGTTTACAAATGTTTATTGTCGCCGTCATCGGCCTCATTGTAAATCTTGCATGTGCGTACATTCTCAAGACAAGCCACGGTAGCTTGAATATAAAATCCGCTTTCATGCACATGATGGCAGATACATTCTCATCTATGGTCGTAGTCTTTGGAGCTATAATTATGCACTATACACAATGGTATATATTAGATCCTGTCTTAAGTATCATGATATGTATCATAATCCTGATATGGTCATACCTGTTAATTACAGAATCAGTTGATATCTTGCTTGAGGCTACTCCAAAGGATGTGGATCTGGAAGATGTCGTAAAGAGTGTACGGGAACTCGATGAAATAGAGGACATACATGATGTACATATCTGGACAATTACATCAGATATGTACGCAATGAGTGCACATATTGATACCAAAGACTTAATGATAAGTGAAACCTATGAAATTATGGCGAAGGTCAACTCATTGGTAAAGAAAAAATTTAAGATCGTTCATACAGTTATTCAATTTGAATGTAATGAGTGTAGTGATGACACATACATTAAGAAAGCCGGCATACCTAACATTTGATCTAGTTTCCATTGGAAGATCCATCTTTAGAACAGCATACGTAAGAGGAATATTGTCACCAATAGTAGAAATTAACCTTTGGGGGATTTGTTAAATATTTTGAAATTATAACCTCGTATTTTGGACAGCGAAAGATCGAGTAACAAATAGAATCGCATTAAAGATTGAATTTACCTTAACGGTTTGTTTTTTGGGTATTCTTACATGTTTCGTCAGCAGGTTAGGTTTGTCCCTATGCATTTTTCCTGAACCCCTACTCCTAAAGCCCACCTGAAATGTAGTTCTCGAGTTGTTTAATGGTAAATTCTTTCTCATCCACAATTTGCTTTACCACATCACCAATGCTCACGATGCCAATCAACCGTCCACCTTCGATGACGGGCAAATGACGCGCACGCTTGTCTGTCATCAATGCCATACATTCTTCCATTGTGTTGCTAAGATGCACATAGCAAACTTTAGCGGTCATAATCTCACTAACAGGTGTATTCTTAGAAGACTTTCCTTTCAGGATAACCTTTCGCGCATAATCGCGTTCCGAAAAGATTCCCACAACCTTATCATCTTTGACAACCATTAATGCACCCACATCCTTATCGGCCAACATTTCCAGGGCCTTATACGCCGTATCCTCAGGCGCAACGGTCCAGACATCACCGTGCTTGCTTTTTAAGAGTTGCTTTACAGTAAACATAATATTATCCGTCTCCTTTCTCTGGCTTTTACGCTCTAACTAAAAGAATTCTATATTAGTGACAAATTACAAACCTGATATATTCCCACAAAATAGGAAAATGAGAAAAAAACGAAGATTGGCAGGATGTAATGTTTCGGGAATTCTATAACTTGTTAATGTTAAGTCCCCTTCGATGCTACAGTTAACTACCACACACACGAAAAATACAGAATGGTGGAATAATGATTTTTTTAATAAAGAAGAATTGTCGAATTTGTAAAGAATAGTTCTGTTTCTGACAAAGCCCGTTTCCATATTTCTATAATAAAGACAATCCTTGCAAGATCAGTGCTTCAGAATTAAGGAAAAAAGTTGTATTTTCTTTATTGTTTTACTATCATCTTACATTTTTAGGCATCTTTGCTTAAAACATATTCAAGTAACATATAATAGATTTTTTCCAATGTCAAATGGAAAACCACCCCAATCCCCTCCTTCCCAAGGAGGGGATAAAGATGAGGTCATAAAATCCAACAAAGCTGAGCTTAGCTCACGTAGAATTATACTATATTGTGCAATTAAACACAATGCATATTTTTGAAAGGAGAATTCATTTCAATGACTGCAAAATTAATCAAAGGCACTGAAATCCGGGAGCAGATATTAGAAGAAATCACTGCTGAAGTAGCAGAAATAAAAGAAAAACACGGGGTTGTACCCGGACTTGTAACTATCCTTGTAGGCGAAACTCCTGCTTCTGTATCCTATGTTACTCTGAAGATCAAAACCGCTCACAGAGTTGGCTTTAAAGAGGTTCAGGATACCCAGCCGGCTGATATCTCAGAAGAGGATCTTCTTGCCCTTATTGATAAGTATAACCATGATGATTCAGTCCATGGTATCCTTGTTCAGCTCCCTCTTCCAAAGCACATAAACGAAAAAAAAGTCTTAAATGCAATCGACCCTGATAAAGACGTTGACGGCTTCCATCCCGTAAATGTAGGGCGTCTCATGATTGGTGGTGATGAGGTTAAATTCCCGCCGTGCACACCTGCCGGTATTCAGGAATTGATTGTACGTGCCGGTGTTGAGACGAGCGGAGCTGAGGTCGTAGTAGTCGGACGCTCAAACATTGTTGGAAAACCAATTGCCAACATGTTGCTTCAGAAAGGAAAAGGCGCCAACTCAACAGTCACAGTTATTCATACACGTACAAAGAATATGAACGAACACTGCAAACGCGCAGACATCCTAATCGTTGCCGCTGGCGTTCCTGGTCTGGTAAAACCAGAGTGGATTAAGCCGGGTGCGTGCGTAATCGATGTAGGTGTTAACAGGGTTGGTGAGAAGCCCAGTAAGAAGGATCCGAACAAGATGGTCGCAATCCTAAGAGGTGATGTTGATTTTGAAGCAGCCAAGGAGATTGCAGGAAGCATTACGCCTGTTCCCGGAGGTGTCGGTCCTATGACGGTTACGATGCTTATGAAGAACACCCTAAAATCTCTTAAATTCAAATTGGGAATACAATAGTGCAGGTATGACTCTTTTCAATTCCTAATATAACCAATAAAATACGGGATGTGAGTGTCCCTGATTTCTATTATGGTTTTTAATCTAGGCATAACTATCAATTAGAGGATCTTCAGGCCACTTCGTATTTTTGGCCAGTTTTTCTATTATCCTCTTCTCAATTTGCTTTTCTTTTGCTTTTATTAATATCCCGAGTAAACAAGCCTCTCCATAATCCTCAAATGATCCTGCAAAATCAACGATTATTGTTTCATGAAATGGCAAGACAACACATAATCTTGAGATTGCATCTGAGATACTCACATTTCTACTAACATATTCAGGATTTTCAAAAAGACACCTGATGTACTTACGATCAACTTTGTGCAAAAGTTGCAGTTTCTCAGAAAAGACATCTTCTCCTAATATCTGCGATAAAATTATCCTTTGGAAAAGATTTGAGAAATCAGTTGTGTTAGTGGAAATTTCAAAATAATATTTATTACTTTTTTCATCCAGCTGTAAATCTAGATCCTCTAAATTTATTTCAAGTGTTTTTGGTAAATAACTTTCAGAATGAAAAGCACGGCTGGGATAAAGAGATTGAATTTCAAATAAATGTCTGTTTGCTTTAATAATTTCACTAAAAATGGAATTAGTTTGTATTCCACCCATTTGTATGTGACCGATTAGTTCCCCATATAAACTCCCCCTCTTTACCACGTAATTTACTGAATCGGCAGCTACAAAATAATCAAATCTTACTTTATCACTTTTTCTTCTTTTTTTCCTCTCTCCCATCTCCAATGTCTTTAAATATCCTTCGTGTCCAATTTCTCTTCTTTTTTCCCTTGCATTTTTTCTTCTATTGCTCCACATTTCAGCATACATCCTATATTCGTTAATTTCACTTAGATATGAAATACTATTGGGATAAAATTTAGGCAAAATTTCAATTAATGATCCTTTTTCAATATCTCTTTGATCTATGTTCATTTCTTTATTGCAAATGTTATGATAATTGTAAAATCAGTTAAGGTTTTCCCTCTTCATAAATTTACCTTAACGCAGAGGCGCAGAGGTCGCAGAGCTTATTAGGGAACTTACTGTAATTTGTTGACTACCCGGAAAATCCCATCTCGTAATACTTCAACATGGAAATTGATTATTGAGGGAATGTAGAAAAGTATAACATTTACAAAAAGTAATCACACGAAGTCACGAATAAGGGTCAAATCCTTCCATGACGACATATGTCTCAAATTGATAAAAAAAAGAAAACTTTGCATTCCTGGCGATAGGAAAAAAAGGTTTCTCACGCAAAGCCGCAGAGATCGCTAAGAAAATACAAAAAATAAATTAAAAGATAAAAGTCTTTTTTCCCTTTGCGTTCTTAGCGGCTTTGCGTGAGAAACATAAACATGCATAATGAATAACTCCCTTCTTATTTTACATCAGTCTTTATAACCCTCTGCGTCCTCTGCGCCTCTGCGTTAAAATAAAAGGCTAAAGACTTAATACACAAAGATTTAAAATGGAAATTTCTATATAATCAAGTTACTTCAAACTTAATCAGATTTAACAAAACAGCTTCTTAGCTTTACTGAATGCTACATAAAAGAGCGTTTAAAATCTCACCTCAATGTTGTCATCAGAAAGACCATAACAAAGAGGGCAACTGTTTCTATAATACCCAGAACCATAATGTAGTTTCCAAAACCTTTTTCAGCTTCAGCAAGGGCGTCCGAGGCCATGGCACCCGCCTTACCCTGAAGCCATGAGGATAAACCCATTGCCAAACCACCCATAAGACCTATTGTAAACTTTGCCAGGGGATCTATTGTTTCCGGCGCTCCCTTAATAGCATTCATCAGGATCATTCCATAGATTGTTTGTGAAAGCGGGGCTCCCACAAATGCAACAAGGGTAAATGGGGCGTTTTTATTTTGCAAAAAACATTTCTTCCACGCCCCAAGGACAGCCATGCCTGCGGCGCCTGTTCCGTATGCTGAACCACAAGCAGCAAAACATAAAGCAAGAACATAACCAGAATTGCCCAGGCTCTCCAAAATACTCATTCTATTCCTCCTGTGATTATTCTAAGGATTGTCAATTTCTGCAACAGATATTAATTACCGTTCTTTATTTTTATGATCTCTGTATTCTGAACGGGCGGTAGGTAATTCCTGACCATTGAATATTCAAGTGCTTTGAAAATTCAAGGAGGTTGAGTCTTATACCATGGACCAGAACGGACATGGCTCCCAGTAATATATTTATGGTATGACCGAAAATAAGTATAAAAATGGCTATTATAACTGATTTAACGTCTCTGAAACCGATATCACCTGCCATATTATTAAAGGATAAAGAAACCTCCCTTGTGGCGAGGCCAATGGCAAACAGCCTAATATATGAGATAATATCTGAAAGGCCTCCAATACCTATCACGACATTAATTAGAAATCTTGTCATTCCCCTGAAAAGACCTTTAACAAAACTATCCTCTCTCTGTTCTCCGAATAGTATTAACATGACAACCCAATAACCGACTAAAAAAAATACGATAATACTCAGTTTCTCATTCAGTAAGAGAAACCTCACAATATAATATATGCCCCATACTAAAGCTACCCAACCTGTTTCCGCAAATGCTGTTAAGGAGGGGTGTAATTTTGCGGCAGCCCAAATCCTGGCTATGGAAAGATGAAGCGCACCAATTAAAAAACAGAGGTGTATTATATTAGATTCATTTTCTTTGGCATAACTGTATAAAGAGGGAATGATCAGTTCTTTTAATACAGGTAGCTGACTTATACTCTCTACCCCAAACCACAAACCTGTGATAGCTCCCCAGATGATGGTTGTGATAGAAAGGAGATAGAAGAGAAATATCTTTTCTCTCGAGATGTTTTTATAATACCTGCCAACTATATAAGTAGCAATAAGGAAAACAACACCATAACCTCCATCGCCTATAATCATTGCAAAAAAGATACTGAAAAATATTAAAAAGATGCCGTTTGTATCAAACTCCCTATAGCCGGGAGTTACGCCAATAAAATTCATAACGGGCTGGAACATCCTTGTCCATTTTGAATGCTTGAGTAACGTGGGAACAGGATCATCATACAAAGGATCTTCTATAAGTATTGCCCAACCCTTCTTTCTGGCCATTTCCCTGAGACTTTCAATCAAATGCTCTGGACAGAAACCCACCATGTAAGAGATTTCATCTTCTCTTCCCATTCCTGCCTTTGCCTCTTCATATCCCAGTATCTCCCTGAATTTTTCTAAAGCTCTCTTAATCACTAAAGCATTATCGCAAAGATTTGAAATCTCGTCTTGTATATGTCGAAGATGCTCTCTCTTTCCTTTAATAATACTCTCGGTCTCATCCATACCACAAATAGGAACTTTTATCTCTTCAAGAGGAATGTCTATATCCTCTTCCGTAGGGATAACCGCAAGGTAGAGAGTAGACTTATCTTCAGAAATAATATTGACGTTAAACTGTTTTGGAATTTTATTTAACTCCCTTTTATGGCATCTAAATAGCTTTATTAGAATACCTGCCTCTTTTAACCTGTTAATCTCTTCAGGATCAAATCTTCCCCACACCTTAAGACCTTCATATTCAATCTCAAGTGCCTTTATCTCTTCTTCAAGTCGTTTTACTTCTTTAGCAAAGCCGAGAAGTTGTTTTGCGATTATGAATCCATCCCCTTCGTTAAAAGGTGCAGATTTGTCTTTATCGAACTTTTCAGGAATAATTATGATAGCCTTCTCCATTAACTGTATCTTCTCTTTTAACTCTACAATAGTATTGTTTTCAGACGGAGCAATAGGATGTAAATGCACAACACCCATTTCACCAAGGGTACCCAAGACCTCATCCATCCATGATGATTTGATGACTATTGTAACCTTCTTCATCCTTACAATCATTTATGTTACTCCCTGTATCTTCTTTTTGGCCATCCTCGCCCATCCAACGGCTGCTGCCTGCTGATCTCCAAGAAATATTGAAATTCGTCTGATCGCCACTTTTGTCTCTGGAATCTTAACCTTTTCGAAAAGGTTCACCCTCTGAGATGTGATGCGCAGCTCTTTTTCAAGATGGTGCAGCCGTTCCATAAGCACAAAACCTTCTGCCTGAAGAGATATCATTTTACTGATAACCTCAACCGCTCTGTCAACCCATAAAGGATATATAAACAAATCATATCTTTTTATATCTATATGAGCCGTAACAAAGACAGGAATATCTACTCCTGCTATGTTTTCAACACTGGTTTCGATCTCTTTTAACATAATTAAATCAGAAAGAGCAACTTCCTCACCAAGTAGACAAATCCATGGGATTATCTCTTCCCTTAATTTGTTAAATCCATACGTTATCCTTTTAAGTTCAATCATTACCCTTTCTATTTCTTTCTGGAGTTGCTGCTTCTTTATGTGAAGGATTGGCAGGTAGCGCTTGTAACGCTTAAGATTGTCCTTCTGTTTCTTTAGCTCTGTCTTTGTAAGTTTGATTTTTTTCATTCATTTAATAGTAGGGGCGTATGGCAATACGCCCTTACATTTTTTGTGTCATAGTGTAAAAAAAGCCGCCGAAGGCCTAATTTATTGTTTGTTTTCTGGCCAGAACTTCTTTATCAGTTCAGTCCTGATCCCTGTCTCTTCAGGGATAAAACATTCAGAAAGTATTCTCCATCCAGTATCGAGCGCCTCTTCAAGCGTTATATTTACAGATAGATCCATCAAATTCCGTTCAAAAAGGGCTCCATATTTAAGGAGCTTATTGTCCCAATGGGTCATTCTGAAACCCATCGCCTTTTTCTCCAATACATCCTGATAAAATGCATAGAGTTGTACCATGGCATCCATCAAGGGTCTATGATCGTCCCTTGTCTTCTTATTCACATACTGTTTTAGCCTGCTTAAAGACCCGAAAGGTTCAATCCTGCCATTGTTAAGATAGTACTGGCCCTCAGTGATATAACCCGTGTTGTCGGGTACGGGATGGGTTACATCATTGCCTGGCATTGTTGTGACAGAAAGAACAGTTACAGATCCAGCATCTTCGAAATCGACGGCCTTTTCATATCTAGATGCAAGTTGACTGTACAAATCCCCTGGATATCCTCTATTTGAGGGGACTTGTTCCATTATGATGGCTATTTCCTTTAGAGCATCACAAAAATTTTTTCATATCTGTTAGTAGAACAAGAACCTTTTTACCATGAAGAGCAAAATTCTCTGCAATTGTAAGGGAAATGTCAGGTACCATAATACATTCCACGACGGGATCTGCTGCTGTGTGAACACATAGAATAGAACGACTTAACGCACCTTCACTTTCAAGGGTATTCTTTAAAAAAAGATAGTCATCGTATCTAAGTCCCATGCCGCCAAGGATGATTATGTCTACTTTTGCCTGAAGGGCTACACGGGCTAGAAGTTCATTATATGGTTCCCCAGACGTTGTAAAAATAGATATCTTTTGGGATTCAACGAGTGAATTGAAAAGATCAATCATGGGGATGCCTGTATGTATCATATTGGAAGGAATTAAACGTTTCGCTGGATTTACGGTAGGTCCACCTATCTCTGTAAGGTCTTTTGTCAGCACTGGCCCTCCATCACGTGGTCTTCCTGTCCCATCAAATACCCTCCCGAGAAGATCTTCAGAGAAAGAGACCTCCATTTGCTTTCCCAAAAAGCGTACTTCATCACCGGTGGAAACTCCACCACTGCCTGCAAAGACCTGAAGATAAACCAGCGTACCATCAATACGAATAACCTCTGCAAAAGAGTCTCCACGCTCTGACTTAATAACAGCTAATTCACCATATCTTATACCAGTTGCAGAGAGTACTATTACGTTACCCGATATCTGGATAATCTTATCGTATATTTTTTTCATTCTCTTCCTTAACTATTGATAATCTTTCTCCTTTTTTGGTTCTTGCTATTTTAGATCTTCTGAAGTGTGAATCCATTTCGGATTCTACAAGAGCCTGCCGAAAGGTATGTTTTTCTATCTCTGTACTTTCTTTTCTATACTTGTGGAACAATTCTCTAATAAGCCTTTCATTTTCATAAAAAGCATGTGAATCCCATTCTGAACTGTTATAATCAAGAAATACCTGCCTGATCTTATTAAAAAAGTTTCTGGCCTCATCTTTATTTTTTAACTCAAGAGGAACGTCAATAATATCTTGAATCATTGAAAAGACCTTTTTCTGACGTTCTTCTGAAGTAGCCCTATCCACTAAATCAAAAGCATTCTGTTGAAGATAGACATTATCAAAGAACTCACCCTTCAGATGTAATATATAATCATCCAGAGTTATTCCCTCTTCTCCTACTACCTTCATCATCTGGTCAATCTCATTAGCTCTTGAAAGAAGTCTTACTGCTTTATATCTTGCTCGAGTATTAATAATACCGGTATATTTTGACCAGCTATCAAGTGGGTCAATAGCAGGATAACGTCTGGCATCCGATCGCTCCAGCGATAATCCATGAAAGGCGCCTACAACCTTAAGTGTAGCCTGTGTTACCGGTTCCTCAAAACTTCCCCCTGCAGGACTTACCGTGCCCCCTATAGTAATAGAGCCTGTACTACCATCCCTTAGCCTGACAGGTCCGGACCTTTCATAAAAGCCTGCTATGGTAGATTCCAAATAGGCAGGAAATGCCTCCTCTCCAGGTATCTCTTCTAATCTGCTGGACCTTTCCCTCATGGCCTGAGCCCATCTTGAGGTTGAATCAGCAAGTAAAAGCACATCAAGTCCCATCTGCCTGTAATACTCAGCCATTGTAATGGCAGTATAAACAGATGCCTCACGCGCTGCAACTGGCATGGAGCTTGTATTGCAGACAATAATTGTTCTCTCCACAAGAGACCTTCCTGTAAAGGGATCAATAATTTTTGGAAACTCTTTAATAGTTTCAACCACCTCACCTGCCCTCTCTCCACAGGCTGCGACAATTACTATATCAACCTTTGCATTACGGCTTGTTATCTGTTGTAACACTGTCTTGCCTGCTCCAAAAGGGCCTGGAATACAATAGGTCCCACCCTTCGCTACAGGGAATAATGTATCCATTATCCTTATTCTTGTTATAAGTGGTTCAGCAGGATCTAATCTTTCCCTGTATGAGGTGACGGGCCTTTTTATAGGCCATTCAAACATCATACTTAATGGTATATGAGAACCTTTCTTATCTTTAATGAGTGCAACCTGCTCCCTTACACCATATTCTTTGGATTCAGCAATATCTACTACCTCATACCTTCCAGACAGATAGAAAGGAACCATTATCTTATGCGTGAAAATACCTTCTTTAACAGTGCCGACGGCATCAGCAGCCTGCAATTTATCGCCAGGCTTCACGCAGGGTGCAAATTTCCATTTTGTCTCTTCCGGTAGGGCGTTAATATGTTTACCCCTTTGAAGGAAAAAGCCTAACTCTCTGGCAAGCTCATGAAGGGGATTCTGAAGGCCATCATAGAGTTGTCCTAGAAGGCCTGGCCCAAGCTCTACAGACAATAACTCATCCGTAAACTCAACAACGTCTCCCATCTTTAGTCCTCTAGTATCTTCAAAAACCTGTAGATCAGCTCTGTTTTTCCTTATGCGGATGACCTCTGTCTTAAGACGGCTTTCTCCTAAAATAGCATGGGCGACCTCATTTTGCTTGATATTGCCCTCAAACTCAACCGTGATCATGTTTTTATTTATGCCAACTATCTTGCCGGTATTTTTCATTGCTGGTAAAGTTTTTAAAATTATATATCAGCAGTAGCGGAAACCTTTAGGTTTCCACTGATGGAACTCTGACCACCCGCCAGCCCGACTCGCATTCTGGCGGGTACCGAATGGGTACATTCGGGCTGAAATACCTACAATAGGCGTCATCAAGGCTAAAGCCATGAGTTACATACAATAACCTTTCAGTAGGGGTTTAAGATTTTAAACCCCTACTAAACAAAATGTAACTCATACCTTTAGGTTTGAGCCACCTAGAATAATTTAAAGCCATAATCCTCAAATACTTAAAATGGAAATCCCTCATTAAATTAGTATTGAATCCGTTGTGTGTGGAGGTTTACCCGTCCCCGCCAGAACTACTTTGAAACTGTGTCGGGCTGGCGAACGGCTGGCCGAACAGGAAAACCTCCGCTACAGGTATAATAAAAGGTAAAAAGAGCATGCGACTGTTAATCAGTGCCCGCTGCGCCCTTGCTGACAACGGCATCAAGCGCATCTCGACCTTTTTCGGTATCAAAAAGAGATATTCTCTCAAGTATCTGGAGTTTGATAAAAAAGATAACAAGCCTTTCTATATCAAAATAATGCCCGAACTCAAGCTCATCCAGATACCTCCACCTTGCTTTATTAAGAATCTCTTCAGCCATAAGAGGAGAATTCGCATTGAAGGCTTCTTCTGCAAGAAGCGTCTGAGAATGATCAAATATATCACCTCTTACAAATTCATCAGGTTCAAGGCCCAATCTCACAGCCCTTAACCTAACAAGTGCATTTCTCACCCCCCTCTCCCATCTGAATAAACGTTTTATGACATCTAAAGGTACTTCATCTCTCTCAACATCAAATGAACTAACAGATTCGAGTATCTTAAAATCAGTTTCCTTTAAATATTTCTTGCAAATAACAAGGAAGTCATTTTTCTTGATGGGAAGTTCTTCATTTAAAAAAGGCTTGGCAATGATGTAATGACATAGTAGTACTGTTCTTTCATTACTATTTTGTACCTTTTTTAGCGAATCGATAAAATCGTAAAACCTTGGATTTAAATATTCCGCAAGGGCATCTGCAATACCTTCGTCGGTAAAATCATAGTAGGCATGGCTTCCTTTGATACCTATGCGAAAGCCTCCCTCGATGTTTGGGTGAACTTTAAGTTCTATACCGGTCTTTATTTCCTCATTAAGCTTTGATAAAAACCCTTCAAATAGAGAATTTCTGTCGGATTCACTTAAAAGCAATTCAAGGTTCGAGTCTCCCATTTTATTTTTCTGCCATCCCTCTATAATTTTAACTAGTACCGTTTCTAAGGTTTTACCAGACAAAACCTTTTTGTATTCTTTTTTAATAAGGGAATCAAATATTTCTGTAAGGGATGTCCGTACGCTAAGGATTATGTCCCTTGCAGCCTGCTCAAGGGCCATTTTGCTGGCGCTTTCCTTCTTCCTTATCTCTTCCTCTGCCTCCTCGGTAATTGCTCTAGCATCTTGTCTGGCCTTATTTAAGATTTTAGACGCCGTAAGCTCGGTTTCTTTTATAATCTCCTCAGACTTTCTCTCTGCTTCCTCTATTCCTTCAGACTTAATCTTCTGAATGAGATCATCAAGATTTGTCTTTGAGTTTTCTTCAGATTTCATTTTTTCATTAATTCAAAGAAGTTAGATTCTTCACTTCGTTCAGAATGACAAGGATGTGTCTTATTGTATTATAAGTAGTTATTTACAATGCTATAAATCAGTGGCAGCCTTTTCTCTGTCCGCTGGATTAATTATTAGACGCATTATTTTTTAAAAATCCTATGAAATCAATAACCTTTGAGTAAATAAACGCAAACATTTAAATAGACAGACTCTATGATGTATATTATTTTAAAACAATTTTTCAAGAAGTTCTGGGGCTGCTATTTCTTCGTTTTTTTCTCAGGCTACGAACCTGTTTTTGATATTAATTCGCCTTCTATATAGCGGTGAATTATACCGGAAATTAATGTTTGATATGGAATACCCATTTCCATTGCTTTTTTCTGGATTCCTGTAAAATCATGCTCATAAAGACGAATTGTAATCCTCTTGTCCTTTTTAAATGTATTTTCCGCTGTGGCTTTAATGGCTTTTATTTCTTTTTTTGATGGTATGGAAAGTTTCATCTTCCCGCTTCTGTAGGCTTCTAAGATATTACTTTCTTCCTTATCATATTTCATGCTACTCCTCCTGTTCTTTTTGGTAATCGTTAGTTGCTTTTCTATTTGGAATAATTGTTTTTAGAAATATATATTCTTTTTCAATTATATGTGGTACGAGATGAATATAGCCTTCAACGATAACAAAGTAGATTTTCTGGCCTGGGTATTTTCTTTGATCAGGGTGGTCAGATATTTTCCAAACATCGCCTTGTGACAAATGAAAAATTATCTGTTCAAAAGATATATTTCTTTCTTTCTTCAGTCATTCATTCTTTTCAGAATCCCATTCATATCTCACAGCTTAACTGTACATCATTTGTCTGTACAAGTCAAGAGTTGTGTTTTAATTATTTTTTGAGGCAAACGTCACAGTTAATTGACAGCGAAGAGGGTATTCAACGGTCGGTAATTGCCTCAGCATCCTGCCTTGCCTTATTTAAGATTTTAGACGCCGTAAGCTCAGTTTCTTTTATAATCTCCTCAGACTTTCTCTCTGCTTCCTGTATTCCTTCAGATTTGATCTTCTGAATGAGATCATTAAGATTTGTCTTTGGATTTTCTTGAGATTTCATTTCTTCAATAATTATAATAATACACGCACAATATAAAAGGATACCAATTCAGTCTATAATCCATATTATCAAGACACAACCATACTATTATCATGTGTAACAAACAGCAAATTGAATATCAAGGATAAAAAACTGTAAATCCGAATATCAAAATACTAAATAAATCTAACTATTATTGAGAACCTTGTCAGAATTGGTCAAGATTTAAGCCGGGATTGTATTTAGTATTCAATCAATGATGGTGTTCTCCACTCTCATGTTCGTGACCGTGTTCATGCTCATGTTCCCCTGTATGGGATTCTGCACATTCGCATGCCTCACCCTTCCCTGTGCAGTGACCGCAATCACATCCTTCAAATAATTGTGGACATATGCAGGCA
>MAYW01000082.1 GCA_001723765.1 Candidatus Scalindua rubra | reverse complement strand
ACCTGGCACGAGCCAGAACTCTCCGAGGCGTAGTCTCTACGAGACGTAGTCCAAAAAGGGATAAATTCCTGACAAAGCTGATATTATCAAAAACATTTTATTATTCCAAAGCTTTGTTACTAAATAATCCATCTCCCTTTCAATATTTCGTACTAGTAATCTTTCTTGACCTTTTATCAGTTGATGTACAGTATGTAGATCAATAATTGCTAAACTAAGGTAGCCGAAAGCAGCGTTTTTATCAATAAATCTCTTATTTCACCATCTGACCCTCTATCGAAAATTACACCTGTCGTTCATTTCAGATTTTCTGTAGGAACAAAACAGTTTTAATAGGTTTCTTTGAATAATTTTTGGAAGATAGGAAAAATAAAGCCCACAAAAAGCCTTAAGCCTTAGAAAGTAAGATGAAGAACCTATAAATACTTTCAGAAAATGGCTGCGCATTTCTCTATTTAGCAAATACAAATAAGACATGGCAGCCGCAAAATAAAATGAATATCTGGATCTTTCTACCAACTCCTGGCTGACCCAACTCATATTTTCATATTTTTTAATAACATTTAGCGGTTTAAGATAGCTTGTTTCATCTTTTGAAACGTTTTGTGCATGTACCCTATGAAAACCTAACACTTCTGGAATAAATCCAATCTTGTAGTCATGAGCAATACGCAACCAGAGGTCCCAATCCTCAACTCTTACAAAATTGGGGTCTTCGTTAAAAAGGCCAACTCGCTTCAGAGATGAAGCACGAGCCATAACAGTCATGCAAACAATGCTATTGCTTATAAACAAACCTTCAAAGGTAGAACAAAAAGCAGAGCCTTTAGGCTGCGCTACCAACCTTCCCTCAAATAGAGGGTTGCCAATAGATTTGGCAAGACCATAAACCAAGTCGAGATCAAGATGCCTCTCCATGTACACGACTTGCCTGGTTAATTTTTCAGGCAACCATAAATCATCTGAATCAAGAAATGCTATATATTTTCCTTTGGACGCTCTTATGCCAACATTTCTTGATGCATCAATAATGCCATTATTTGAAAACCGGATTAGCTTGATTTTACTGCTTTGATATGACGTTACAACTTCCACCATCTCGTCAATAGAATAATTATCTATAATTATCAATTCATAATTGTCATATGTTTGTGAGAATACGGAATCTATTGCCTCTCCAATATATCTGGCATTATTGTAGGTTGGCATAATAATACTTATTTCTGGAAATTGATCGAGTTGTTGACTATCCATGTTTAACTAATCTATCCTGAATATTTCATCTGGACAATAGGAATGTGTTACGCAGTTTGCAACCATAGCAGGTTTTGTTCCAATCTCCTTAACTCCATTTATGGCATAGGGAACTATCTCTATCAGAATATAATTATCCTTCTCCACGAAGATCTCTTGTACTTCCCTTCTTATGGGAGAACCCTCCATGTTGTCATAAAGCACACACTTCATCATCCCAATAATCACTGCATAATTTAAGACCATCTTTCCATGGCCATACCCATTTTAACCACGCTTAAATAGACCAGAAAATAGATCTTATCGAATTTTTTATACTCTCCATCATCACACCACGCCATGTAAAAAAACAGGTCCCTACCCATCAGGAATTATTTCTAATGGTTTGATTAAAACCCCATCTATCATATTCAACCCCTTAAAATATCCTTATATTATTCTATAGCTATTCCCAAACCCTTCTTCAAGTGTATATCGCACCACACATAACCCTAGATAACCAAATCCTCCGATAACAAGAATCCTTTTATTTTTCTAACATTAACCACCTACCTATTATCCCTACTTTTCAGTATGTATTTTTCATGATAGTAAACACTTTGAATCCCAGCAAACACAATTACTGCTAAATAACCACACCTTGACTGCGTAAATATCAAGGCTAGTAGAGCAAGGAGAAAAGCAATAATGCAGAAAAGAACTGCCATCTGCTTCAGGTCTTTGTTTCCAAGGGTAATATAGAATTCCCTCTTTTTTTACCATTCTCACAAACTACCACCTTTTAAAATCAAATATATCCCTTACACCAATAATATATAAGCTTCAAATATTCACCAAATAAATACTCCAAACCATAATGGCTTTTCCACCAATTATTAACCTTGCACATTTCAGCTTCAACAGGCGCCAGGTAAAATGTTATAGGTTTTCCTTCAAAAACTTTTTTGTACGTGAGGTATGTTCTCAACATGTGCCAATTGGTTGTCACAATCAATACACTTTTAATATTATATTTTTCAAACAGAAGCTTGCTGGAAATAGCCTCATTATACGTACCTCTTTCTGGTTGAATGATTGGAATAATCTTATAATCTTCAATGCCCATCTTACTTACCTGCTCTTTAGTAACTTCCGCATAATTATCACTCTTATAGCAATCAGCAAACCTTCCAATCTTGTAACCTGAAGTAAATATATACTTGCCAAAACCTCTTTTGAACAGGTCTACTGCTAGCTGTATCTCCTTATCATTTGTCCAGCCTTCAATGAGAATTGCATCGGCTACTTCTATATTAGGTTCTGGAACCAGAATCTCGTAAATACTTTGCAGCCAGAAATCACGAAATAAAACAATTACAAAGAAAAAACTAAAGAAGATTATTAATTTGAACGAAAGAGTTGTTTTCCAAGTTGTCTTTCTCCTAAAGAAAAAATTATCTTTCATTAATCCATCCTGCATATAAATATTAAGCTGTTTTTATAAAGAAGCCAACTGATTGAATAGTACATAGCTTTCTTCATTGGGAGTAAATAGAAACATCTCGTTTCGCACAGTAATGGGGCAGAGGTAACCGGGTATGGGTGAGAAAATAGGAGAAAATCTCATTTTTCTGGAAAAGGTCTTCTACACTATCGGCAACGAAAAACCTTTCTCCGGAAAATAATTAGAGTTTTTCTACAAAAACATGTTTTTTGGAATGCAGAGCTTCTTTGACCATTTGATAATGATAAGCAGCAAGAGTATCGATGACTACAGCCTTAATTGAGGAATCATTGAGTAAATGGTTATATGAATCAGTAAATTTTATATCACGAAATTGTGACTTAAATTTTGGGTCTTGGCTAAAATGGAGCACAGAAATGTAATATGAATATAGTCAAGACCCAAAAATATAATTTCTAAAATCTGGTGTTTTTTTCAATTGTTATTCTTAGCAAGAACCTCATCATATATTTCTAATATTTCCTTCGCCACTTTTTCCCAAGAAAACATTTTAGACCTTTCTAATCCTCTGCTTCTCATTTGATGCTGCATTTCCTTGTCTCTTAATACTTTCCTCATGGCCTCACACAAGGAATTAACATCGGTAGGGTTTACCATAATTCCCGCATTGCCAATTACTTCTGGCAGAGAAGATGTGTTAGATGTGATTACGGGTATTCCACAAGCCATTGCTTCCAAAGGAGGCAATCCAAATCCTTCGTAAAGTGATGGATAAACAAATATATCGGCACAATTATATAACATAGGTAAGTCTTCATCCCTAACAATACCTGGAAGAATGATTGCCTGTTCCACATCACCAGATCTTATTTCTTTAAATATTTGTTTATAAAGCCATCCTTTCTCACCGGCTATAACTAAACTATAGCCTTCAAAACCTCTTTCTCTTAATTTACTAAAGGCTCTTATTAAGGTAACAATATTCTTTCTTGGTTCCAATGTGCCTATATTCAAAATCATTTTTGAAGGTAGATTATTTTTTAATCTATATTCTTCTACATTAGTAATAGGACGGAATCTACTCTCAGCACCAAGATAGACGACCTTTATTTTTCCCTCCTTAATTCCAAAGAACTCAACAATATCTCTCTTTGTTGAATAAGAATCTGCAACAATAATGTCAGCTTTCCTAATCGACATCCTTAATATATTTTTTTTATAAATTCGCCTTGATCTATTCAATAAATTGGGAAAACGGACATAAGCTATGTCATGAACTGTGATAATAATCGGATGTGTCCTTTGGAGCAAAGACAAAGCATGATCAGTATAATGAAACAAATCAAGCCTGTCCTTCCTTGAATAAATCGGCAAAGCTATTTGTTCCCATAATATTCTTAACGTATTATTTTGTATGTTTATCACTTGTTTCCCTAAATGTATTCCTGTTCCATCTATCCCGACAGCATTATCTATTCTACCTGGTGCATATAAGTAATAATTACTTCTACCGTCAGTTTTTATAATAGACTTACATAAATTAGACGTATACCGTCCCACCCCTGTATTTACGTCAAAATACTTTGAGGCATTTATTCCAACCCGTATTCTTCGTGCTTTACCCAAGTTGGGTGTAGATCGTGACAATTTTTTTGGAGTTAACAACTTATAATACAGATTCTCCGTGTTACGTATCATTTTTTCCAAGGTATAAGATTCTTTTACATCTATTTTGCCTTCTTCAGACAAATTACTTCTTAGTTTAGGATTTCTGATTAGCATGCTTATTTTCCTGGCAATATCTAGAGAATCTTCTGACCTTGCCAGTAAACCTTTTTTTATCAGATCTCGATTGCCCGGAATGTTAGTTGCAACAACAGGTAAGCCACTACTCATTGCCTCCAACAAGGTCAACGACATACTCTCCCCTCTAGAGGCAGAAAGATAAATATCCATCATTTTTAAGATACCTGGCACATCATCTCTAAATCCGACAAGTAATATCTGGTTATTCAGATGGCAATTATTAATTTCTTTTACAATCTCATCCTTTAACTCTCCATCACCAATTAAAATATATTTAAAATTTTTGTGATATTCTTTCAAGCATTTCATAGCCTTTATCGCCACATCAATTCCCTTTACATAATCAAAACGAGCAACGGTACATATCAATATATTGTCTTTCTTTATAGAATTTATTAAATCTTGCAATTTCATGTCTATAGAACTTTTACATATTGTCTCTATATCAATCCCGTTAAATATTATTCTTGCCTTTGATTTTGGAAACAACTTTAATTGCAAACCTTCAGCATTCTCACTATCAGATACGTTTATAACGTACTTTGTAAGTTTTGATAATCCTCTTTCTGTGATAAAGTATAACTTTTGTTTCCAGTAAGAATACTTTTCATAATGTATTCCATGAAATGTATGAACTACTGGTGTTTTAGTCAAGAAACCCAATAATCTACTGTAAATTCCCGCACCTTTTCCATGAGAATGTATAATATCAATATAGTTTCTTTTAGTAAATCGTACCAGCTCAACAAAGCTAACGAGAGAAAGTGTTCTAACAGGCAAAGGAAATACCTTTATATTGTTTTTTTCATACATATTATAAAATGGCTTTTGAATCGGGCAAGCAACATACTTTTCAAAATAGCTATTCAAACCAGTAACAAGGTCATACATATGCGTAGGGCCACCACCATAGTCAGACCTGAGACTTATAAACAAAATCTTTATCTTTTTACATTCATCCATACTCAATCCTTAACAAATCTTTCCACTCAATAGCATTTGCTTTAGATATCCATAGAAAAGCCTTTGGAATTGCCATTTAAATTAAAAGAGGATGAAAGGTGGCATGAGATATTAATAGCCTTTGGGTATTTTATAATGCTCAGTATCCAGGAAATAGTGTGGGCTGCAGTACATTTTTTACAAGCGGCCAGATTCAATTGACTTGATAAATCTATACGTAGACCATAAATATCTTTGCGAATTTAAATTTAATCTCTTCAAGATAAATGACATAACAGTCTTCTTTAAGCGAAATCTTGCTATTTTACTTTTAAAACACATTCCTATCAACATATAGCACTTTTTTTAAAAAAAAAATTATTTGACGCTAATATACGATATTGCCGGATACTCAAAATGTGATATATTCTACATTTCTCGCTCATATAATTCCTATATTTAAAATATATTTTTCGTCTATTTACCAATAAGTGATTTAACGGTTTATTGCTTATTCGGACCTCTGAGTGATCATAATAATTAACCAGATACTCTTTTATGATACAAATCTTTGTCACTTTAGATAATTCAATCCAAAAATCCCAATCCTGTGCAGAATACAAACTCGGATCTAATCTTACAGACCTTGCCATATCACCCCTTATCATACATAATGAAAAACTACCGAGGAAATTGTCCCACAACATACTCTCAAAAGTAACTGTTGGTACAAGCTTCACCTTTTGAATCCTACCATTGTATACCTTATTATACCAGCAGGATACAGCTCCTACATTCAGGTTTTCTTCCAACACTTTTACTTGCTTTGAAATTTTATCAGGAAGCCACTCGTCATCATCGTCAAGAAATGCTATATATTTACCAGATACATTTGCTAAACCAATATTTCTTGACTTTGCGCCTCTACATCGCAAATTATTACGTATGTATTTGATGTTTCTAAATCGTTGCTGGTATTTATCAACAGTTTCTTTTGTACCATCTTCTGAAGCATCGTCGACAATAACGAGCTCTATATCACTATAATTCTGTTTTAAAACACTTTCTATTGCCCTTGCCAAAAGGAAACACCTATTTCTTGTAGGGATAATAACAGAAACAAGAGGCCCGGTAGAGTTACCAATCAAACTAACCACATCTCTCCCCTTTAAACACCCCTCTATACCATAGTTCAAAAATGGCAAGATTGTAAATAAACTGGGAATTCCATTTGGTAAATTGCTTATTCTTAATTATCCGCTGGATTTTAGTCAGTTCAAATATTTCATTTGTTACAGGAGACACATCCTCCTTAAACAAATCAAACCCATCTATAATACCATTAGATAACCAATAATTTACAGGCCCTCCAAATCCCATCTTTTTTCTATGCAGTACTTCATCCGGCAGGATATCCTTCAGCCATTGTTTGACCAAACCCTTGAGATTCCCATTTTTAATCTTCATTCGAGCTGGTATTGCAAACATGAATTCTACCATTCTATAATCTATAAGTGGCACCCTTCCTTCTATAGAAGCAGCCATAGTCATTTTATCAAGAAGAAAAAGTAAGTCATTAACAAGATATGTCTTCAGGTCTAACCCTATAAATCTGTCTGTACCATTAAGATGGTTAAACGAATTAAAATGGCCCTTCATATTGTCATCAATACCTTTTAAGAGAACATCAAACCATACTTCATCCTTTAGAAAAGGCCTGAGACCAATCAAACTCCCACTTATACGGCAAAGGTAACTTATCATTTCATCTCTTAATTTCATTGCCGTACTCACATACTGAGGTTTCATTAATAGTGAAACCGTAGTATTTCTCAATGGTTGCCCCTTGAGTTTCAGTAAACCTTTCAATCCACTATAAACATAACGGCTATATCCCCCAAAGACCTCATCACCTCCAGTACCGTTAAGAATAACTTTTACACCAGACTGCCTTGCCATTTCTGAAAGCAGGAAAGTGGGTATAGCCGCTGTATCACCAATCGGTTCATCCATATACCATACTATTCGTTTAAGATTATTCGTTATATCTTTTTTAGTAAGAAGCAGTTCTTCATGTTCGGTCCCATATCTTTGAGAAACCTGCAAGGCGTAAGGACGCTCATCTATGAAATGACCTTCATAGCCAACTGAAAATGTCTTTATAACATTTTTGTTTTGCATTCTCAAAAGCATCGCTACCACGCAGCTACTATCAATCCCACCACTAAGAAACGTTCCTACAGGCACATCACTCCTCAATTGAAGTCTTATAGAATCTGACAAAATTGAGAGAAAAGTGTCCTTACATTCTTTTTCATCTATCTTTTCAAGGGTTTGAAGTTTTTTTATCCCCCAGTACGACTTTTTAACAATATCTCTTTTATCATTTATATATAGATACGTTGCCGGCTCAAGCTTCAATACATTCTTGATCATAGATTTAGGATAGGGTACGCAAAGAAGAGAGAGATACAAAAGAAGACTGCCGTAATCTATTTTCTTACTAAAATCTAAGACTAACAGTGATTTAAGCTCTGAGGAAAAACAAAAGGAATCATTACTCTTTAAATAATATAATGGTTTAATGCCAAGCCTGTCAACTGCAACAAATAGTTTTCTCTTGTGGGTATCCCATATAGCAAAGGCAAACATTCCATTTAATTCATTAAGGCAACCCTCTTTCATATCTTCATAGAGATGAATTACTACCTCAGTATCTGTCCTTGTCTTAAAAACATGCCCTTTGTTCTCAAGTTTCTGTCTCAATTCCACATAATTATATATCTCACCATTAAATACAATCCAGTATCTCCCATCTTCATTAGATATTGGTTGATGCCCTCCCTTAATGTCAATTATTGATAACCTGTTTATTGATAATCCAATATCTTTACATACATAATATCCCTCATCATCCGGCCCCCTGTGAGTCATTTCAGAATTCATTCTTAAAAGTGTATCTTTAACAACAGGGGTGCCATCTATGTTAAAAATTCCATTTATTCCACACATACAATCAGCCTGCAAAACCTAGAAAATATTCTGCCTCATAAGGATAAGATGTGTAAGTCACAACAAGGCAAGTAGATGTTGGTACACAGCGGCCGTATTCCGGGAAAACCCATCCTATAGGATCAGGATCTCGAACACCTGAAATTATTCTTACAGATGGCATAAGGCCGGCAATCATTAGTTTTACATTAATTCGGTCCCTATCATTGCGCAAATGTACTTCTGATGAATTATCAATGCCATTGTCTATCACCTTTAAATTATCAGCAAAATGGAAAAATGTTCTTACATTGTGGCAGCCTGAGCCTTGAATAAAGTCATTCATCTTAATGGTATCATTGGATATATGAAATTCCCTATATGCAAAATGATGCTCATTTAACCGCTGGAATCCATCATGAGATATTCTTAAATAAAAGCTATCTCCTCTTTCTTCCCACTTTACATTGGGTTTACCTTTTCTATACTTTGGCGGATACATAGTGCGGCTGGCCGGATAAGGATCAAATCCATCTGATGTAAATGTGTTGTGTGCACTTGTTGTCTTCCCATATAGACCAAACTTATCCAATGTATAACTAAAGCGGCCTGAATCAACGATAACAGGACATCCTCTCCAGTAAAGTACAAAGGAAAATATATCATTGTGACCATGAGAATATAATGGGATACTGCCAGCGGGATAAATATGCCATATAATAGTAAAATTGCCATAATCTACTCTATACCATCCGCTATCTTTATACATTCGGCACTTCTGCCGTTCAGGAGATATAAAAGGTGGCTGTGCATTGTAAGGTTCATTTGTCTCCCATATCTTGTTCCAACCGGAAAATGAGTTTGCAACCTGTTCAAAAGGCCTAAATAACTCCAGGACAGGTGTGGAACGACAAATATCCTTCAGCCATTTTATTGGAAAATCAGGCGAAACATCACCAATTAATGGAAAATCCCAATCTTTACTGCCAGTTTTACTGACATCAAAAATCCATGCAGCTTTAACCATTGATGTTGCAACTGGTTTCATCCTTTCAGCAAAGGTAGTATCATCTGTATACTCTGCTATATGAAGTACTTCAAGGTATGTCCTTAAAAGGAGAAAATGATAACTTGATGAGTCCTCTCTGAGAAATCCTGATGCTGTTATTAATCTGGGAGTTTCTTCAATAAAAATACGCCTCCCTATATCGGCAAGTTCTTCACATGATGAAAGCCTTCCCAGCATATAAAGTGCCCTGGCATTATTCAAAACATGATTGTTAGTCCTATCACCGTGGAATTCAAGATGGTTCTTGAGAAATAACGACTTATCAATAAGATTTCTTTCTATAAAATGCACGTCTTCGTCACATGTATAATATCGAAGCACATAAAAAAACAGCAATGCATTAACTATTCTTTCTGATACAGAGTAGCTTTCCCATGCGGGATGCCACTTCTTATTGTTCATGTTAAGAAACCAATCCTTCATAACCTTCAATCCCCATTTCTTCATCCCGGCAGAAGGATTATTTACTGCAAGCATAAGAAGCCAACCCCACCTATGAAGTGAGAATGTAATTTCAGGATCTTCAAATACTTGAAACCAATCAGGAAGGTCATCACACTGAAGTTTTAAAGTTGCCAGTTGCATCGTTATGGGCGTTACATTTTCTAAGTCACTGCTAAGCCCTGAATTATTCATTTTCCCCAGTCTTCCAAGGTACCCTTCCTCATATTCTTGAATACCTACATTCTTGAGTACACTCCTTAAATACACAGGATAGTAAAAATATTGATATATATTAACATTGCAAATAATATTTATTTTTCTTAATGAAAGCCTGCCCAATTCCCTTATCCAATATATAAAAGTATGAATAAAGAACGGAGGCCACATCAGACGCTTTACTAAATTTATTGTTTCCCTAGGAAACATATTCCAAATTAATATTGTCCACTTGTTAGTTGAATCCAGGTTTAGTTAATAACTCTTCTCACCTATTAAGATTATAAACTTCATATCTATTAAACAGTCATTTTCTGTTTCTTTCATATTATAATCTTCTTTTCCCCTCTTATCTAAGTCTATATGCATTTGCATTATTTTAGATTGTGTCTCTGTATCTAATCCTGAATTATCAAGCCAATTCTTTATGCTAGCCTGCTGCATCCAATATATTTTTTCTTTTATATTAATAAATCCGGACCTGCGCATAAGAGTTAACAAGTCACTATCCATAAATGTGAGTCTTTCTTCTTTTAATCTAAACATTTCCGTATAAAACCGTTTAACATGTTCAGAAGGTGGTACACCCTCAGAAAAAATCATCTGTCCACCTTTCTTAAGCACCCTGTAACATTCATTCATAGCTTCCTGCGTTTCTTCTAATATATGATGGAATACCATACGCGCTGTGACCTTTGAAAAGCTTTCATCTTTGAACTGAAGGTTGCGAACGTCCATCTTGACAAATTCCTCATTATCTATTCTATTCTCAATTGCATGTGAAAGCATATCAGGAGAAAGGTCTATCCCTATTATCTTCTTAACAAATGGGGATAAGGTGTGAGCAATAATTCCGGTACCAGAGCCTACATCTAAAATGGTATCATTTGAGCAAAAATTATCAGCATCCAAAAAAGAATGGAGATATTCACCTTTTATTGCCCATTCTAATTTTTGATAATTTTTAGCACGTAATTCCCAAAATTTATTATAACTTTCCTGTCTCATAGTATCTTCTAAAGATATTCTACTAATTTAGACCATAATTCTTCCCTCTTGTGACGATTGCTCTGCACAAGATTATTGGTTTCCATAGGATCGGCACTTAAATCATACAGTTCCATTTTACTGGTAGACAAATTGTATATTAACTTCCATCCATTTTGTCTAATACACTTGACATTGGCTTTATCCGGTGAAGGATGTGGGCCTTCAACCCCTCCGGTTTCAGAAAAAGCTACTCTCTCAAAGGTTTCTTCTCCTCTGGTAATGGGTAACAACGATTTGCCTTGAATATTTTTGTGCCTACGAGAAGGTTTAATATCCAAGATATCCATAATAGTAGGCAAAATATCTATGGTGCGAACCTGGATATCAAATTCCTTGTTGACAGGCAATAGGGAAGGATAAATCAAATACAACCAGACACAAATGGAGTAATCATAGGTATAAATTCCGTATGCCTTCTCTCCTGGTTTTTCTCCAATTCCACCACCATGGTCTGTAGTAATAATAAGCAATGTATTTTTCTTTGTATCCAATTTATCAATAGTCTTTATAATTTTATCAGTATATACCGCTGCGTTGTATGCATATTGTAAATATCGTTTTCTATTCTCTTCAATGTGCCCAAAGTATCTGATATCAAAGTCATCGTATTTACGGATAACCTCTCTCACTATTTCATGATGAATATCTCCATGATGAAGGTAACAAAAAAAGTTTCTTTCTTGATTAAAACAAATATCCAGCTCCTTCTGATGACTCAGTAAGACATCACTTTCTTTTTCTTCAGGAACTATTTGTAAGTTATCAAATCCCTCACTGGGAAAAAGAATAGAACTAAAAGTATAACCACGGGTGTAATATCCTGTGTCTTGAAGGTACTCCGCCAATGTATGGCAACCTTTTTTATCGTAATGATTTGACTTTACATAACCATCAACTCCATTATAAGCTCCATACATACTTGTGAAAGTAGCATGAAGTGATGCTAATGTATAAGGAGCATACGTAATAGTTTTTGAAAACAGAACCCCTCTCTCTTTTAACTTTTCAAATATTCCGTGACATACTCTCGCATCATTTCTAAACTGATCTAGTAGAATCATAATAATATTAGGGTGAGAATTATTTGATTTCCCGGGTTTAAGAAATTTCCACATTTTTTCTTTTATCAAAAATATTATCTATTATAAAAATGAAGGCAGGAGACTATCTTACAATTTCTTTCGAAGGTTGGAGAGTTTGTACGGACTTGTCAACTAAGGCTTGTAGCTATCAGCAAAGTATTTATTAGAATTTTTGATTGCTAAAAATAGCAAAAAATCATATTCTCTTAAAGATTAAAACACTTAATAAAATTTTCTTCATTTGATTCATAAAAAAATGAATCCTTGTAAATTTTTGACAGTTCAATTATTCTCTCAAGGTTTTTTTCCCTGAAATTTATTATTTTTTCGTATGCGCTTCCCAATTCAGATGAATCAAATACAACATCCCACATCTCACCTTTTCCAATATCAGGCATTGGGTTAAAGGTTAAACCACGTTTATCTCCTATAACTATCGAAGAACATCCCATTGAAGTAGCTTCCAAAATTGTGCCTGAACATGCAGATATAACAACTTTACTCTTTCTGCATATATCCTCTAATCTTTCGTTTGTTGAAATCCACTTATCAGGAAGTTCGAATCCTGGATTGTTTAGTAGATGGTTAGGGTGAAGTTTTATATAAATTTCATTGTTATTTTCATCAATTTTTGAATCTGAAACTATTTTTATAATATTCCTGGATTCTTCAATTGAATAGGTTAAAAGTATTGCAATAGAATCTCTTCTTTTTAAATTATCACAATCACAATTAAAATTAAATAGATAACTATATCTTGGAGACATACCTTTCTTATAGTTAACCATTGAACCCCCATTTAAATAGAATTTACCAGAAACTAATATTTCATCTGGTAAGACATCATGTTTTTTCTCAATTTCCAAAGGGTAAGGATTTAACCATAAAGGATATTTTGGGAAGAATTGACAACCATAAATATAACAAGATGCATTTGAATCTCTTAGACCTCGAAATAGCAGTTTGTCTATTTCCTGATTTTCATACCAACTAATTATATTAATTTTTCCGTTTGATATTTTTTTCAACCTCTTACCAGCCAAATATCTTACATAATTTAAGGACTCAGTTCTATCTAATGTATTTATTATTTCATTTTTAAATGCGTTATCGTATAAATCACTGATTTTAACCTTTAGTAGTTTCAACGCAATAAAAGGATAGAAGAAAATAAACCACAAAATCCTTATATAATCAAAAAAAGTTAAAAGTTCAAATTCTGTTATAAAATCCCTCCTGTCGCCAGCTAAAATATTGTATGTTTGCCATCTCCTCCTTAAATTATATTTTTTATCTCCAAATAGGATACATAAAAGAACATACTGCTTCCCCATTTTACTTAAGATTTCATAAATGTTTCCAAAGAACGGATCATTAAACCCGCTATTAGGTAAAATTTTATCAATCATAGTAAAAGTATTTATAACTATCAAATCCTCATTAAAATCTATTTTATTACTGTTAAATCTTAGCTTTGACAATTGAAAAGAAAAAAAATGGAACAAAAAAAATAGGAAACTTATTAGGTTTCTTAAATAATATTTAAATAGTTTTTTTCCTAACGTGATACTGCTTAAACGACAAATTGAATTATCTTTATTTTTTAAATTAAATGCAAATTTGATTATTAGTGAACTAGCAAAAGGGTTTCTTGTGAGGACAGGATTGGAAATAAAATAAACGTCTTTATAATATTCTGAAGTTATTTTCCCTATGTAATCATTTACTACGTTTATAATTTCCTCTTTATTTTTGTAAATAAATTCACCTATACTCATTAAGTTCCCTTGAAAATTTTGTGAGACAGAAATACCAGCCAACTTATTGTATCCGACATGCTGTAGGTATTACAATCGTAGCATTCTATAAAGAACTATTAAAAACTACCCTTATAATGAAAATGTAGAATTAGCCATTGCAACTTGATAATCACTATATGCATCACCTAGGTAAGCTGCCTCACAAGGTATTAAATCGCTTCTGTCAAGAATTCCTTTTGTATCGTTTTCCAAGGGTAAATGAAGCGTAACAACATCAGATTTGCTTAATAATTCACCCAATCGAAGATAGTCATCATTATTATCTTTAAGGTTTCATTATTAGAATTGTGGCTTGCCTTTTACTTCTCGTGTCCTTTGTTGAAGGCCTGTAGCTGGTCATGAATTTCCTGCATACAAAGCAAAATACCCTGCCCCATATCGGTATAACACTGCCGAACATACTTCTTGCCCATTTTTGGTATGAATGTGTATGGCGTTATTCTGTAATGCTCATTATGTTTTGGTTGAATATACTCAATTTTTATATCTTTTTTTAGAATTTCATTTATCATAATAAAAAGTTCATTTACTCTCATTGGATGGTGGCCCGTAAATATAACGTATTCATTTCTGAATTTATCATCAAGAATCTCTACACTTCCCTGAGCCGCATCTAATACATTAATATATTCCCTTACCTCATTTCCATCTCCAGGATAGCTAATTTTACCTTCTGTTAATGACTGATGTATAAATCTATAGACACTGTTCGTATAATTCGACCGACTTCCATACAAAGTCCCATAACGAAGCACAGTATAATCTAAACCGTATTGCCTCTGATAAGTTTCCAAGTAGAGTTCACAAGCATTCTTGCTACATCTGTAAAAAGAACCTGATTCGCTGTAGACATAAATTGTACTCGCGTAAACGAATCTTTTAACATTGGCTTCTCTAGCCGCATCAAGCACAATTGTGTTTCCAAGAATGTTATATTTCACTGTTTCAATAGGCTTATTAGTCGCCTCTTCAATATCAGCTATTCCCGCAAAATTATAAACTACGTCCATTCCTTTAACAGACTCTCTAACTTTCTCCTCTTCAAGAATATCTCCAATTATCATCTTCTGAGAAGGTTTTAAATAATCGGATTGACGGATATCATAAATATTAACATTGTACCCTTTCTCCGAAAGAACATCAGCAACATGGCTTCCCACAAAACCTCCGCCACCAAATACTATAGCATTCAATTGATCGCCCCTCTCAAATATTTTTACCTTTAAAGAAAATCTTAATTCAAGACTTTTTTGCTAAACCTAAATTTAACTTAACAAGAACAATAGATGATTCAGAAATTCATATTATTAGACAATAATTTAGTTGAATAATATTTAAATGTTTCATTCCCCTCTTCTGTATCTTTTTCTGCTTTCCGAATATCCTCGAAATCTTTTTCATCACATCTAATATATAACTGAAATGTCTTAAATAATCCTTTTATTTCTTCTTTAGTTATCGAAGGCATGTTTAATGAAGGTTCATAAAAATTGCCAACTCTGAATTCCTGATCAATGTATTGTTTTTCAACACAATACTGTCTTAAAGGAGTACCACCAAAAGGTTGAAATATCGAGCAGGTATGTGAATCGGCGACAAAAGCACGATTCAATTTTATGGTATCGAATATTGTTTCCCTTGTTTCATCAGGAAAACCGATAATATTATTCACTGAAAATTGGATAGTTGATTTCTCAACAATTTTACATGCTGCAATAATCTTTTCATTCGAAATATTTCTTTTAAGCATAGATCTCCGATATTTTTCATTTCCACATTCAATTCCTATACTCATTCGATGGCAATTGGCTTCTTCCAATTTGTTTACTACTTCCTCATTAATTGTTTCTGGTCTGGTATTGAACCAGAAAGGAATTCTTATTTTCTTATACCTTTTTATAAACTCATCAAAAACCTTTCTTGGCATCGTAAGAAATGTCTCTGAGACTATGTAAAAATATTCTACTTGATATTTTTCTATTCCCAAACCAATCTCGCTAAATATCTGGTCCAAATCTTTAATTCTAAACCATTTCCCAACTCCACCAAAAAGTGTTGCAAAAGCTGGAGCAGAACAGTATGTACAATTGTATATGCAACCCCGTGAAAACTCCATAGGGAGCATTTTGTAAAAAACACCTCCCATCTGTCTATAAATTCTTTTAGAATCAAACACCTCAAAATCTGGCGGAGGAAGTTTTGTTAAGTCTTCCAGCTCGCCATACCCATTTTTATAAACCCTGCCGTTTGATTTAACCCATGTATTAGGAATATCAAAATAATCATTCCCATTAGCTATTCTTTTACATAGTTCTGAAATGGCTAGTTCACCTTCTCCTACACATATAATATCCACACATTTTTCAGAAAGAACTTCATCCGGATTAAAGGTGGTATGAACGCCTCCCACCATAATTATAATACCTCTATTTGCAACTAAATTTAACAGGGCAATTCCCAATTCATGAGTTACTTCAGTAGTAGATAACCCGATAAGGTTTGGCTTGAATTCTACCACTGTCTTAAGGAAATCTTTAAAAAGGTCCTTTCCTTCTCTTTCTTTAATGCCAACATCAGAATAATTAACTTTCCTGACCTGAAGTGATGATTCTCTATATATATTTCCAGCCTTCTGATCTGTTCTATAAAACGTTGTATCAAAGACTTTCACATTAAATCCTTCTTTTTTTAGTGTTGCAGCAATACTTGAAATACCGATAGGCATAAGAAGCGTAAATGGTTCATTCGCATATATTAAAAGAATCCTGAAGTTACTATACTTCATAACATAATTTTACCTTTGATACGGTTTAAAAAAAATCACAACAAAATTTATAAATATGTATTATAAAGATGTTTGTAAATTACAATATTCCCTGATATTTTGCCGTATAAACAACCATTTTGTTAAAAATGAAATCTTCACACTTACACTCTGAAGACGATACAAGCAACTCCTTGTTTTTATTTTCTTATACTAACCTTCCATGCATCAAATCTGTGTTCAAGGTCATCAGTCTTTTCCATACTAAGGTTAGCCATAGTATCTCTATCGCTTTTATAATATGACCAAAATATATCTGTCTGATAATTATCTTTATAACTATCTTTTATATATTCTACTTCTTTGAAATTGTCTATAAGATAATTATTAACCTCTTTCCAGAAATTTCTACCGATATTATCAGGAGAATCGGTTATTGGTGGTAGTCCAATTTTTTTTCTTACCATATTAATATATGCCGTATTATGAGCTATATAGGAATAATTACCATCATCTATTGCAACTATAGCCGTATCGTTAAGTACCTCACAAATTGAGCTTAGCTCTTTCATCAGCGTATTAAGAGTATGTTCACTATCCAAGAAACAAACACTGACATTCTTACCAAGCTCCTTTAAAATATTAATGCCAACAAAATCTGAATTACTATTAAAAGTAATGTATTTCCAGTGTTTATTAATGTTTTTCTCTACGTAATGCCTCATCAAAGTATCATTCAGTACTGATCTCAAGTAGGAAAGTTTACACCCATTAATATCCCATGTAAACACCTCCCCATCTGTCTTAATGGCAAAATAACATAAAACAATAGTACTGGCGCCACTACCTGTCTCAACAAAGACTGGTTTATCCGGCAATGACATTTCACTGATCACATCATAAAGCGCAAGATATTCTGAATCAGGAATTGAATTACACCACCTCGGCAACATTCTTTTGATTGTGAGCAAAAACTTTTTTGGATCATTGTCAATCTCTTCCTTTGTGCCAAAATAAAAATCATACATTGTATTCTCTCCTCAGTTTACAACCAATCTCCTCCACTAATTGCTATTACCTGGCCTGTAATATAAGAGGCACTTTCTGATAATAAATACATAACTGTCCCTGCAAACTCAACAGTTGTCCCTGCTCTCTTTAATGGTATTAAGTTGATTCTCTCTTGTAATTGTTCCTGCGTTCTCTTTATTTTCTCAGTATGGAACTTTGTAAGAAAAAATCCAGGTGCAATTGCATTTACTAGTATATTGTGTTTTGCACAATCTCTTGCCATCCCCTTAATCATACATTCAATACCTGCTTTTGCTACACCATAGGCAAGGGATACACTTCCTCCACCATGAGAAGCAGATGCAGTACTAGTCAGCAAAATCCGCCCGCCATTGTTTTTCATGTGCAAAACAGCTCTTTGTGCTAAAAAAAATGGCATTATCAAATTCACAGATAAATCGTATGACCATTCTTCTTCTGTTAAGTTTTCCCAGTAAACTGGATTTTTTATGTCACCTGACAATTGTATTAAACAGTCAATACCTCCTGACCAGCTTACAAAATCATCAACAAGTTGAAAGCAGGCTGAAGAAGAATTAAGATCCTTCTGAAACTTCTTTAATTTTTTTCCCTCACCATATTTTAGTAGCGATTTCTCGTTAATATTATAATGCAACCCTACTAAATTATCAGATTTATACAACATATCATTGAGGGAAACAGCCAGATCGCTACTTGCGCCAACTAGTAATATCCTTTTTCCTTCTAATTTCATATTTTATTAACCAACTGATTCCGAGACAAATACTCTTGAAAATTTTCCAGTCTTATTCTATAAAACCTCTTTTCGCCTTCCGGCACAAATCTTTGTAATATGCTGTATCAAACAACGCAACTCTAAAGCCGTTATTCTTTAAGGTTTGTAAAAAATACGGCAAATGCCGGAGGTAATACATTAACACCTCTCAGGTCAGGGCAAATAACTATTCCTTTAAATTTTTAAAACATCTTTAATCCACAAAATAACTTTTACGCACGTATGCCACCGCATCCCTGATAATTTCTTTAGTATCACCAAAGCCCCTTTTCATTTCAATGGAAACAAAACCATCATAAAGAGAACCGGAAAGAGGCTTACCAATTAAACTGTGATCTAAACTTGTAGAACCAGGAGGAGCAAGACCAGGATCACTTACATGAAAATGTTTTAACATAGAACCATATCTTCTAAATACAACCTCAAAATTTTCTCCTGTATCTATCATCGCCTTAACATCAAGATGAAGGCCAAAGTGATGGTTATCAACATCCCTTACTATCTGATAACCCTCTTCAGCCGTCTGTATAAAATCATTTTCACTCTGGCCAAGTGGCTCAATACAAAAAATTACATTATGACGTTCTGCCTCAACTCCCAATTCTTTAAACACATCCAATGCAATTTCATAACATCTATCATAAGACTTTTCAGCAACCCTTCTACTCGCAGGAGATCCATACACTAAAACTCTGGCAGATAACATGCCAGCTAATCGTATAAGTTTCTTTAGATATAATACTGTCTGTTGTCGTATTGATTCTTTTCCAAAAATATAAAGGTCTGGCCTCGTAAAGAGTAATGCGTGAAAAGCGGGGATTACAAGGTTGTATCTTGATATGAGTTCCTTTAGCCCTTCTATTTCATCATCGCTTACCTGAGCAGGCTCCTTCCAAATACAACTTGGGGCGATCTCTACTCCATCACATCCCAATTTCATCAGCAACTTCAAATGATCCTCTAGCTCATTTTGTTGCCATGCGATATTGGACACAGATAGCTTAATCGACATCAGGATAATAATCTTTTTACGACAATTCTTTCAATTTCCTCATGAGGAAATTTTTATTAACAGCATTTATCTTAATCCACAAATTCTTTATATTTGAATCCTACATTCCGCAGGTTCGGGATAGTTAATTCAGAATTTTAATTTATTATATATCAAGGAGATATCATTTTTGCAAAGTTATAATTTCACAACTTTTTTTTATTATTAACTTCCATTTTTACTCTTTCCAATAATAAAAAAAAATGCTTATTGACTTAGCTCATAACGATTCGCTTTAACATCTGATAAAAACAAAGACTTATATACAATACCAAT
>MAYW01000081.1 GCA_001723765.1 Candidatus Scalindua rubra | reverse complement strand
AAAAAAGTTCAGGAATCTGGAATCCCCATCTCCATGAATAATCTGCATGATAAGCTGGCGGGAATTAGGGAGGTATTGAATGTTTTCCCAAATGGAAAGAAAAAACCAGCAACCCAGTCGATTGTTAGCAAAATGGATAAGGTGCAGAAACGAATCTTCGACTTATTTAAAATGAAGCATTACTTGCCAAGTTAGGGGGAAGGACTGGATGCTGTAACTTGTTATAGTATTATAAGTTGCAGAATTAGCCACGGCTAATTCGTAAACTCACGCTAGATATCTTCTTCTCTCCTAATTCATCCATAAGCAACCACCACATAACCTCTAGCCAACTTTTTTTATACTGCTGACCCGCAAAAAGCATATATTTAAAAGAAACGCATGTTTAGAACTTTTAAAGACTTAGTGGACAGGATCTGAATCGAACTGACCACACTAAAATTTTCAGTCCCGTGCTCCACCAACTGAGCTATCTGTCCTGAAATACATTATGAGTTGTTTATTATTTAATATTTCGAATTATATGACTTACTACTACTCTGACAAGACCATTTTAACCAGGATAACTTGTCACCAGACACAAGAAAGAAAGCGTCACATCTCGACACTTGACACAATCTTTTAAATTTTAGCATTTATTTTTGTTAATGGAGTCTATTGATTTTTTTGATGAGTCTACTCCATTAAAGAAACTTTGATACCCGAATGCCATCTTCATTTATTGTAAATGTTATTGCACCATCTTCATGTGTCTTAAATTCATAAATCGCTAGGGACAGACCTTGAAAGCAGAAGATGTAATCCTAATATACCCTAAACGGAATAAATGCTATAAACGGTCTGTATCCATTGCATGGTTCTTGAAAGACTTAGCTAATTTGTTTGCAAAAACATAAGTTTATGTCTTGTTCAAACAATATGACTAATCAGCACTATAAATAATTTCTCCTGTTTTTAATATTTCCTCTAAGAATCCACTTTTGTCATTTTTTTCTTCTAATAGAATAGGCTCTATTCTGGCATCTATATTTCTTCTCAAACGAAATAGTTTCGATTCAGACATCAAAAAATCTTCGTCGACACTGCTCAGTACTACGGCAACATCGATATCGCTGTCTTTTTGCGCCGATCCTTTAACGTATGATCCGTATAGAATAATCTTTTTCACACGAAAATTTTGCCTTACTAAATCGCTATACTGTTTTACGCGTTCGATAGCTTTTTCTTTATCCATTGATATAAGGTCTCTGTTTTTTGAAAAATTTCTTTACATCTTTCATAACTCAAAGTTTTCATTAATTTTTCTTTGTAAGTTGGATACCGTGCCTCTACATTTAAAGGTTCTATTAAATCTATTGTATCCTTTTGCTCCTCTGTCATTTTCTCATATATTCCACTCTGTGTAGCAAGATAATTTAGATTATGCGTGTAAGGAGGATTGCCATTTTTTTTTAAATGCATAATAACCTTTAAGAATTTTTTCATTCATACCAATAGTCTAACTTATATTTGTTTTCTTCTATCTTGTATTATTTTCTGACCTTCAAAATCATAGATTAGTAAAGAACTTAAATCAATAAAAATATTCAGGCAAATTGCGTTACATAAGTAGATTCGGATGCAAAAATATGGTCCCGGCAAAACGCACGTCGGGTCAAACTTGCCAAAATCCATGTCTGTCTGGCGAGCTACAAGCTGTTTGGCGGGGGCGGTGAAATTTGTTTTTATCCTTCGTTTTATTCCGTGCCTTTCCGTGATAAATCTTGTCTATCCTGTAATTTCTCACCAGAGGCAGACGTGGGCGTTCACCTTAGCGAATCCGCCTCAAGCATGACCTGTCTAATAAACTTTGATGCTTGAATACCGTTTTTATCTATCGTAAATGTTACTGCACCATCCTCATGTGTTTTATATAAGCTTACTCTATACTTTTGATAAGCCTCAATTGTGGACGTCGAAACAACATTTGCAGTCGCACTTATTATTGCATACTTTGGCCTTACGTTTTTGATCAAATCCTCTGTATTCACTATAAAACCACCATGATGTGGGACTTGAATCACGTCTGCAATAGGATCATCTTTACCCGATAAAAGCAACTTGATTCCAGATTCACCTATATCAGCACACAATAGAATCCTGTAGCCCATATAGTCAATGAGTAGTACGCTGGATGAATCATTTATGGATAAATTTTCTATCGGGAAACCCTCATTCCTCAACATATCTTTGTCAGGAGGATTAACTACCATAATTTTCGCCGGTTCATAACCCTTTATTTCCAATCCATCTGCCATTAAGCCTGTCTTCACTTTTTCTTCTTTAAAAAGTCTTAATAACTCAACTCTATTTCCAGATTGTAAGAAAAATTTATTTACAAAAACATTGTCAACCTTAAATCTTTCGATAATGGAAGGTATGCCATTACAATGGTCATCATGTTCATGTGAGATAACAATAGTATCTACCTCCTTTATTCCCTCCTTCCACAAAAAGGGAGCAACAACAAATTTTCCAACATCATAATTACTCTTCGTACCTGTATCAAAAAGCATGTTCTTACCATTGGGAAATTGTATAAAAAAAGAAGCCCCATGCCTCACATCAAAACATGTAAGTTTAAGGCAATCTTGACTACGATCAAACAAACCTGAAAAAACAAAAATATTTAAAATAGCCAGGGTTGCAATTAACGTATGAACCATTTTGATATTAAATCTCTCCCTTATTATAAAAAAAATGACTATTAAGTAATAGAATATAATCCATATCCATAAAGGTGTTGATGTATAAAAGAAGGTCTTAAAATTTGTTGAAAAAAACAAAATCAGATTTTCTAAAGCTATCTCAGAATATGAAGTTAGCCATGCAAATGGTGTAACCAATATAGGAAATACAAGTCCAAATATTAATACTATAAAACCACCAACCAGTATAAGCCATACTAATGGAAACACTACAACATTCAAAAGTGCGGTCAGAGGGGTTACGATATGAAAATAATACGCTATGAGTGGCATTACGGCAATCCAGGCTGCTAGAGAGACACAAAATGTTTTTCTACAATATACTTTAAATAGAAACCATATCTCGTTCCTTTCTTCTTTCGCTTGCAGTTTCTCCACCAGGAGGGTTGATTTCCAGAAATAACTTTCGATTCTATTTGATTTGAAATGTATACAATCCCAAGCACAGCAAGCACTGAAAGTTGAAAGCCGACGTTAAACAAGTCGGAAGGATTTATTAAGAGTATGATAAATACTGCTGCCACAATGCTATTCGAGAGATCCCAACGCCTATTAACTATAAACGCACCATAATATGTTGCTACCATTATGCTTGCTCGAATAATTGGAGTCTTCAATCCCGTAATAGCAGCATATAAGAAGGTAATTAATATGATAATAATTGCTAAGGTTTTCATATTAAATCTTAACAGTCTTAAAAAATAATGTAATGAAACAACCAAAATTCCAACATGCAGACCACTAATTGCCAGGAAATGAATAGTTCCTGTTTGCATAAAGCTATCTATTAACTCTACTGGCACTTTCTCACGATCACCAAGCAAGATACTACTAACAAGAGGAATGCTTCTTTTCTTTACGTATCTATCAATAATGTTATTTAATTTTTTCTTCGTACTATAGACAAACGTAAGAAAATAATTTCCATGACCTTCTGATAGGAATTTAATATTATTTATACTTACAACACTTGCAACGGCCTCAATTCGTGGCCGTTGTCTTTGAAGATACTTTTTATAGTCAAACTGACCTGGATTGCGAGATGTTGAAGGTTTTGAAATGTTTCCAATTAGTTTTATTTTATTTCCATACTTTAATTTAAACGGATGGTAGTTATTGTTACTGGTTGAAGCACTTTCTTCTTTTGTTGGATAAATATTTATTTTAATTACACCCGTAATATTTTTCCAATTTCGACTTTCTATAGCCTCTGTTTGCAGTAAAAAAGTCGTCACCTTCTTGCGTTGCTTTAATGAAGATAAATGAGTACCTGGCATATATTTAACAATTGGATTTGAGACAACTACACCACGCAAACGAACAGGGATTTTTTCATTGCTTACAAAACTTGATATGTTATCAGTAGCTCGAAAAGAGAATCTAAGATTATGATATGAGATACCTGTTAAAAATGTTAAAATGAGGAGGGTTAACACACAGCCTTTTGTCTGTCCAACTACCCGTCCCTGCCAGAATGCAGTCGGGCTGGCGAATGGCCCAGCCGGTCGGGCGTTACTCTTGCGAGAATGAAGAATAAATAAACATGAGTAAACAATTGTGGTTACGAGTATGGCTGGAAAAACAAATAAAAAAGGAATATAGAAGAAATAATTTACTGATATGCCAATTACGAAAGAAAGGACAATTCCTACAAGAGGACGATGTCTCATTTTATACTAAAATTAGACAAAATTTATGTAGTTTCTTATTAAACCTTCATGCCCTTTCAGGGCACCACGAAGGATGAAAATTCTAGATTCCCTGTTTCCTTGCCATGAGGGCTAGAACCACGGAAATGACATAAAGGGTAACAAAGTGTCATTCCCGACTCCGATCGGGAATCTATTTTCGGATCAAAAGTGGATTAAGGTTACTTTAGAAAAGAATCACTTGTAATATAAGTTACAAATAGTATAATGCTAAGGGTTTAAAAGGTATGGAAAAATCGGGACTTTAGAATTGAAAGCCTACCAATAAACCTTGAGGAGGTAAAAGGTTATCAGTAGGGGAAAGGAGAAAAACAATTCTAAAAGTCCTTTAAACATATATTATCATATTATAATGTTACATTCAAATAAGTAATTGTTATATTTCATTTATTAATTTTTTGAGGAAGGTCTTTATGGCAAATGGTTTTGAAGGGAAGAAGAAGCACAGACTAAACAGGAAGAAATACATATTAAAAAGACGAGCAAGAAAAAAGAAAAAGTAAGGCTATAAAAAAAGTAGGGTGGCACTGCCCACCATTTCGTTTACAAGATACAGAACTTTTTGGTGGGCCACGTTCAGCGTGGTGGGCAGTGCCCACCCTACTCTAATATTAAAAAGTCTGCGCAAAGGGCATCAAATTTACATTTAAGCAGTTGCTATTTAAAAGGATAAAATGAGTTCTGCCGTTAGCGAGAAAACAAAAATAAGAGTGCCTTTAGTTGATTTGAGGCGCCAATATCGCGGCATAAAGGAAGAGATTGACTCAGCAATTCAGGATGTCCTTGACAGCCAGGCATTCATCTTGGGCCCTCAGGTTAAAGAGTTTGAGAATCTTTTTGCATCATACTGTAGCACGAAACATGCAATTGGTGTCTCTTCAGGAACCGATGCATTGCTTCTGGCACTCAAATCATTGGAAATTGGAGACGGTGACGAAGTTATCACGTCACCCTTTACATTTTTCGCTACAATAGGGTCTATTTGTAATGCAGGTGCAAAACCTGTTTTTGTGGATATTGAACCAGAGTCATACAATATAAGACCAGATTTAATAGAAAAATGCATAAACAAAAAAACAAAAGCCATTATTCCTGTTCATTTATACGGACAATGTGCAGACATGGACCCAATACTGGAAATAGCGAAGAAACATGATATCAAGGTCATAGAGGATGCAGCACAAGCTATCGGAGCTGAATACAAAAATAGAAAATCAGGTTCAATGGGTGATTTTGGATGTTTTTCTTTTTTCCCAAGTAAGAATCTTGGCGGCTTAGGTGATGGTGGAATGGTTGCGTGCAACAGTGATGAACTAGCAGAATTAATTTATATGCTGAGGATTCATGGTGGAAAACCAAAGAATTATTATCCTGTCTTAGGTATTAATGGCAGACTGGATACAATACAGGCATCCGTTCTTATTAAAAAGCTAGGGTATATAGACCTTTGGTGTGAAAAGCGAAGGCAAAAGGCCTCGTATTATACTGAAAAAATGAAAGAACTAAATCTAATAACACCAAATGTAGTAAACTTCAACAAGCATGTTTTCCATCTATACGTAATCAGGGTAAAAGAGAGGGACAAGCTTATAGAACACTTAAGGGCAAACAATATAGATTGTGCAGTACATTATCCAGTTCCTCAACATTTACAAAAATGCTTGTCATATCTGGAATATAAAGAAGGAGATCTGCCAGAAGCAGAAAGGGCGGCTAAGGAAACACTGTCACTTCCGATCTTTCCAGAAATAACAAAAAAGGAGCAAGATTACGTTATAAATACAATCAAGGATTTTCTAAGCATATCTAATAATTAATTTTTTCACCTTTATATTTCTCATTACGCTTCTTTAAGACACATCGATAAAATAAATCTTGCAAATAATACAAATAACAAAAAGTTATATTACTAAAAAATCTTGGTAGGTCCGGTATGCGATTATTTGTAACTACAACATTCTTTATAATCTTAATAATGCTTTGCAATAGAAACACAGCGCAAGGCACACTCATAACAAAAGACGTTTCCCAACATCCCATACACATAAGCGCTAGTAATATAATGACCTGGCAGAGAAATGGAACTAGAATCTTCTCTGTAGAAGGTAACGTCAAAATTGAACAAGGGGATGTTCAAATCACAACAAATTCTGCAATAACCTGGTTTTCAGAGATTAAGATCACACAATTTACCGAGGGATACATGGAAATTTATTGTGAGGGCAACGTATCATTATTTCAAGATGAAACCATCCAAAATTATGAACAGATGTATCTAAAGTTAATCACTACAGCAGGAGTAGTTATCGATCCCATAGACACTTCGATACAAAGCTTTGAAGAAGAAAAGAAAACAGAACTATACTTTCGAGGGGAAAAGATAAGGGCTGAAGGAAGAGAAGAATTTGCCTCCAAAGAGGTACCCAAAGCTGGTCTCCCTACAAGTGTATCTGTTGAGGGAGAGCCGATAGATATATTTGCAGATGATATTGATACCTGGATAGAAAAAGATGTTCGCATAATCGTTGCAATAGGAAATGTCAGAATTAAAAGAGGCAATGAAACACTAAATGCTGATAACATAATCTTATATTTTGATCAAGAAAAGGGTGAAAAAGACAAGTCGCCAAAGCAAATATACAAAGAAGTATATGCTGAAGGTAATGTAACCCTAAGGCGTGAAAGCGATGTAATAATAGCAGAAAGGATGTTCGAAAACGTTAAAGAAAAAAAAGGGATTTCAATCAATAGTGTCTTTAGAACTTCTATTACTAAGGAAGGAATATCCGAAAAAGAAAAACGTGAACCATATCATAGAGACTTTAAAAAAGAAGACAAAAAAAGAAATGAGGATGAGGCTGGAATACCCGTATATATAGGTGGCGATGAAATTAAGCATAGAGGTAAGGGACAATATGATATGAAAAACGGATTTTTTTCGATTTGCAGTTATGGACATCCCCATTTTCGTTTCCAATCATCAAACTTAAGGCTTTTTAAGACTGAACAACATTCAATTGTTACCGCTCAAAAAAACACATTTTACGCCGGAAATATTCCTCTGATGCATTTCCCATTTAATTTATCCTTTGACGCAAATAGGAGATCATCTTTTTTAAAAGATTGGGATATTGGAAGAACCTCTAGATTTGGGCCATTCATCAAAACAGACTGGGATATATACAGCTTTGCCTTTGCTGAAAAAATGGGAGACTGGAGTGATTTAACATTAAGCCTGGATTACCTCGAAAAAAGGGGTCCGGCAGTGGGACTGGATTTTGAATACACAAAACCCGATTATTCCGGAAACATGAATACTTACTATATAAATGATAGTGAAGACACAGATGTTAATAATGTCCCTGTTGAAGACGATAACAGAGGTCATTTTTTATGGCGGCACCGACAGTTTCTTGCCAACAATTGGAGAGCGGACATAGAAATATCGCATGTTGCCGATAGAAGTTACTACAGAGAATTCTATGAAAGTGAGTTTAAACAAGAAAAAGACAAAGAAACTATGATTTATTTGAGAAAAATTTATGACAATAAGGGAATTACATTCCTGGCCAACAAGCAGTTAAGAGACTTTGATACCCTGGTCGACTCTCAAAGGCTTAACAGAACAAATGAAACGCTTCCTGAATTGAAGTATAGAATAATTGGAGAACCTTTATGGGGTGATAGATTAAATTTCACCTCTGAAACTGAACTGGCGTATCACGATAGAGTAATTGACAGGATTCCGCCTAAAAAGGCCGAAGAACAGTTTTTAGGTCGTGGAGCTCTATTGACTGCCGAAAGAGTTTTTGACAGAGGGCCCGTTAGGTTTGAGCCAAAGGAGACTATCAGGTTCGATACAAACAATACACTCAATGCACCTTTCCGCTTATTTAGTCAAAGATTTAATCCGTTCGTAGGAATTCGATTTACTGGCTATAGTGAGAGTGTGAAGGAAGACCCTGTTACCCAACGCAATGAAGGTGACGGTACAGCGCGTGGACGAATAGCGCTCCCTCTCGGATTCAACACCAGTACAACATTATCACGTACTTATAGTATTTATAATAAGTTTTTAAACATAAACAGACTGAGGCATATCTTAATTCCCGAAGCGCGTTTTGTCTTCATTCCTTTAATTACACAGAACCCAGAAGACTTAAATCAGTTTGATGGGATAGACTCACTTGATACTTATCAATCAATCGTGTTAGGTGTGCGAAATAGATTTCAGACAAAACAGGGAGAGACAGGGGGAGAAACACCTGTCGACTTTGCTGACTTTGACATAGAATTCAATTTTTTCCCGGGTAATTCAGGTCTAAATAGGAAACTGGATGACTTCATCAAACTAGATCTAAAGTTAAAATTGAGCGATAGACTTTCATTTCTTTCAGAAAATAACGAATATAATTTAGGAAAAGGATCTTTCGATGTTGTAAATTTTGGCCTTGGCTATGATTATATGCCAAAATGGAATATTTTCATTGGAAACAGATTTATTGACGATATCAGTTCTTCTCTTGTACTTTCATCAGAATACTTTTTGAGTGAGAAATGGCGTGTAGGATTTTTTGAACAATTCGACTTTAAGTCTAGACAAAGAGATGAAGCGGGGCGAGGAATTAGAGATGAAAGTCAAAACTTAAGTACAAAATTTGTCCTTTCACGTTTTTTCATGAATTCATAGGCAATATAACCTTAGACATAAATGAAATCCGTTCTGATACTATTATGCGTTTTGATATTATTCCTCGTGGTGCAAAAGCTACAAAAAAAACGTTTCTGGTTCTGATAAATGCAAGAATACATCATGAGAAAAGCAGTTTATCCAGGCACCTTTGATCCGGTTACTTATGGACATCTTGATGTAATTAAACGTGGTAGTAAGATTTTTGATGAACTGATAGTAGCTGTTGGTCATAACCCACTAAAGGAACCATTGTTCACAATCAGTGAACGAATGGATATGATTTCTAAAAATACAGGAAAAATCCCAAACATTAAAGTAGATCGCTTTGAAGGCATGTTGATTGATTACATGAGAGAAATGCAAACTAATGTAATACTTAGAGGCATTAGAACTGTATCTGATTTTGAGTATGAATTTCAGAGGGCGCTTACAAATCGTGTATTAAAAACAGATATAGAAACAGTTTTCATAATGACAAGTCAAGAATACTCATTCTTAAATTCTAGCTTGATTAAAGAAGCTGTTAGTTTAGGAGGTAATATTTCTATGTTTGTGCCTTCTGAAGTAGAAAAATTACTCCAAAAAAAATTTACCCCGTTACAAGAACGTAATGGACGTTAGTCTGTGGATACACCCCCGTTAGAGATGACGCTCTTAAGTCCCAAAACAGGTCTTTTATAACGGGGTTTACACACAAAAAAATACGTAATAGTTCAGCCCACCGCAGACGCAAAGGCCTGCGCTGAACGTAGGTGAAGTGACGCAAAGAAAAAATTTGAGAAATCTTTTAATGCAAGTAAATATTCTCGCAATTGGTGATATCGTAGGACAACCAGGAAGAAAGATTTTAGAAAAAAAACTTAAAAAATTTCATTAAAGAACAAAACATAGATTTTTGCATAGCAAATGCAGAAAACTCAGCAGGTGGTTCTGGAATAACCATTGATATTACTAAGAAACTTTTCTCTTATGACGTAAATGCAATAACAATGGGTGATCATGTTTGGAAAAGAAAAGAAATTTTTGATTCATTGCAAACTGAACAAAGACTACTCAGACCGGCAAATTACTCTCCATTGGCACATGGCAGAGGCTATGTTGCCATCAAAACGAAGGGGTATTTTATCGGCATAATTAATCTTTTGGGTCGAATATTTATGAAGCCAATAGACTGTCCATTCAGAGCAGCTGATACGGCAATAGAGGAACTTTCAAAACTGACAAACATAATAATCGTTGACATGCATGCTGAGGCAACCTCGGAAAAAATAGCAATGGGATGGTATCTGGATGGTAGAGTAAGCGCTGTTGTAGGCACACATACACACGTACAGACCTCTGATGAGAAGATTTTACCTAAAGGAACAGGATACATCACAGATTTGGGTATGACAGGCCCACATGAATCAATCTTAGGTAGAAACATCGACCGTGTATTGAAATCAGTTGTAACTCAAGTTCCAGCCCGCTATGATATAGCCGAAAAGGATGTACATATAGAAGGAGCAATTATAACCGTAAACAAGGAAACTGGTAAGGCAGAAAATATAAAAAGGGTCAGAATTACTGAGGATGGCTATTGCTGAATTGTCTGATTTTGTCCACTTATAGTAAAAGAAAAAAGTAAGTTGACAAATCCCCCTAATTCCCCCTTTACTAAAGGGGAACTAAGTGCTTCATATATACGGTTACGTATTGTTTCTTGAGTAAGAGATTCTTCGTCACTTCGTTCCTCAGAATGACATCGCTTGTCACTCTGAACGAAGTGAAGAGTCTCATATTACACTGAATCAAAATACGTCACCGTAATTATGAATCAGAGTACTAAGGGGGATTTATTTAATTCGTCTAATATAATAATCACCGTATAAAAATGTTTGACACTTTCTCGAATATTAAAGAAGATCAAGACATACAACAAGTTTTGCTAAAAGAAAAAATCGAAAAGTTATTTACTGTCTCTGAAATCACAAGGAAAATTAGAACTTCTCTGGAACACGATTTTTCTAATATAAGTATTTTAGGCGAAATATCTAATGTAAGAAAACCAAGCTCTGGACATGTTTATTTAACACTTAAAGACAAAAACGCTCAAATACAGGCAGTTGTTTTCAGAAACGTCGCAAGCAAAATCAAATTTGAGCTAAAAGATGGAATAGAAGCGATATCTTTCGGTTCAATTACCGTTTATGAACCACGAGGACAATACCAATTAATAATTGACGAAATAGAACCAAAAGGGATAGGCGCCTTGCAACTTGCATTCCAGCAACTGAAGGAAAAATTGGAAAAGGAAGGTCTATTCGGTCATTCTCATAAGAAGCCCATCCCATTCATACCCCAGAAAATAGGAATAGTAACGTCACCCACTGGAGCGGCTATCAAAGACATTCTAAACATCATAGATCGTCGTTTTACCAACGTTGAGATAATTTTATACCCGGTAAAAGTTCAGGGAGAAGGTGCAGCAGAAGAAATTGCGGAGGCAATTGAGGAACTAAATAAATTTCTTGATATAGACATAATTATAGTAGGTAGAGGAGGTGGTAGTTTAGAAGACCTATGGGCGTTTAATGAAGAAATTGTTGCAAGGAGCATATACAATTCTAAAATACCCATTATTTCTGCTGTTGGACACGAAATTGATATAACAATAGCTGACCTAGTAGCAGATAGAAGAGCACTCACCCCTTCTGAAGCAGGAGAACTAGTTGTTCCTAGAAAAGATCTACTCCATGACATGCTAGAAAAGTTTAAAATAAGACTCTTTCAATCTCTGTTAAATAAGTTAAAGCTATCAAAGGATAAACTCGCTAGGATTGAAAATAGTTATGCAATGAGACAGCCATTTGATAGACTTCGCAGGTGGCAACAAAGAATGGATGAATTTACCCAAAGACTCAAATTAAATATGACACATGTGATAAACACTGAACATGAAAAATTATCAGGTATTGCAGGTAAATTAGAAAGTTTAAACCCTTTGAGTGTTTTAAAAAGAGGATATACTATTACCACCAGGCTTAAAAACAACAAATCTCTTCGAGAAGTGAAAGATTTAAACAGAGGGGATAAGATTAAAACAAATTTTTTTAAAGGGAGCGTCGTCTCTACAATACTTTCAATTGAAGGTTAGTTGTTTTGTGTTAAACCTTTATGCCTTTTCAGGTCACCACCTGTCTGCATGGACTGCGAGCGAACTAGCTCAGGCAGGCAAAGGATGAAAATTATAGATTCCCTGTCTGCTTCCCAAGTAGGTATTCCTCGGGAATGACAGATAAACATGTCCTCATGTAAATGGGGATTGAATTGTAGAATTAGCTTAAAGCGTTACAAGTTGTCATTCCCGACCCAGATTGATCGGGAATCTATTTTCTTGTTAAATGCAATAAATTAGCGATATGCCCGACTAATTGGATCGGGTGAGCAAAACATTTAAATTAGTGAACGGAGTGAACTAATTTATGAAGAAACCAAATTTTGAAGAATCTTTAAAAGATCTCGAAGAAATAGTTGAACAGCTTGAAACAAATGATCTAACATTAGATGAAACACTTGCAAAATATGAAAAGGGGATTAAAATATACAAGAAATGCTACCAAATTTTAGAAAATGCTGAAAAAAAGATTAGTATTTTATTGAAAGACACAACTGGTAAAAATTACACTAAAGAATTTAAACTAGAAAAAACAAACGACGTGAATAATCCCACATCGGAAAATAACAAAAATGGTCATAATAATAAATAAGGAAAAATAAAATTGTCACAAAAACTATTAGAAAAAATTAACACCCCAAAGGATTTGCAGCAATTTAACATTGAAGATTTGACTGTTTTATCACAGGAAATAAGAGAACTAATAGTAGGCGTTGTTTCTCGAAACCCTGGTCATCTGGCATCAAATCTGGGAATAGTTGAGCTTACAATTGCTTTGCATTATACGTTCGATTTTAACAAGGATAAGTTAATCTGGGACGTCGGACATCAAACTTATGTACATAAATTACTTACGGGGAGGAGAAAGGCATTTCCTACCTTGAGACAGTATAAGGGGCTAAGTGGTTTTCCAGATAAAGATGAAAGCGAATATGATCCATTCACTTGTGGCCATAGCGGACATGCAATCTCTGCCGCTCTTGGTATGTCTTGTGCCGATAAAATAAATGGCGTTGATAGAAGGATTGTTGCCGTCGTTGGAGATGCTGCAATTGGTGCGGGAATGTCACTTGAGGCGCTCAACCATGCAGGACATTTAAAAAGAAACCTGGTCGTATTACTCAATGATAACGAAATGGCAATCTCTAACACAGTAGGTGCAATAGCAAAGCATTTAAACAAAATTCGAACCACACCACTTTACACTGATTTTAAAAAGGAAGTACACCATGTATTACAATCATTACCCCTCGTTGGTAAACGGATGGAACATACATTAGAACACATTACAGAGGTATTAAAACGGGAGATTACACCGGGACAGATTTTTGTTGACCTGGGATTTAACTATTTTGGGCCTATTGACGGCCATAATATTCGGGAGCTAATCGATATTTTACATAATATTAAAAACATAGATGGGCCTATACTACTGCACGTAATCACTGAAAAAGGCAGGGGTTTTGAACCTGCATTAAAAAATCCTGCCCGTTATCATAGCGCTGGTACATTCCAAATGCGTAATGGAAAGGTAATGGAAACGCCTAAGGACCCCAAAAAAATCAGTTATACAAAGGTATTTAGCGAAACGCTTATTGAACTCGCCGCGTCTAATAAAGATATAGTAGCAATTACAGCCGCAATGCCGGAAGGAACAGGACTTGATGCATTTGGCAAAAAATTCCCAGATAGATATTTTGACGTGGGAATTTGTGAACAGCATGCCGTTGGATTGGCAAATGGATTAGTATCCTCAGGGCTTAAACCTGTAGCAGCAATATATTCAACTTTCTTACAGCGTGCATATGATCAGGTGTTTCATGATGTTTGTTTGCAGAAAAATGGCATTTTATTTGCGCTCGATAGATCTGGAATTGTGGGGAACGATGGACCCACTCATAATGGAGTTTTTGATATAGCTTACCTAAGACATTTGCCAGGAATTACATTAATGGCCCCGAAGGATGGTACAGAACTTAAAGCAATGTTAAAAATGGGAGTACAACTCAATTCACCAGTGGCAATACGTTATCCAAGAGCAAATATACCGGAAGATAATCTTGATAGGAATTGTAAACATATTGAAATTGGAAAGGGTGAAATCTTAAGAAAAGGTCAAGAAGGGGCAATCATTGCATACGGTGCAATGGTATATCCATCTATGGAATGTGCTGATATGCTTGCCGAGAAGGGAATTGATGTTACAGTTGTAAATGCTCGCTTTGCTAAACCGTTAGATGAGAAACTTATAATAGAAGTTGTAAGGAAACATCAAATAGTTCTTACTGTGGAAGACCATTCGGAAGTTGGAGGATTTGGTTCAGCAATTATTGAATTACTGATTGATAAGGGTATAAATATTCAAAATATACGTAAAATGGGTATCCCGGACAAATTCATCGAACATGGTTCTCGTGATGTTATTTTAAAAATTCTTAATCTGGATGCTGAAGGAATCTATAGAAAATTTATTTCTATCTGGAATACTTTGGAACCTGTTCGTATCAAAAACAAGGAAGAGCTTGAGCCAACTCCTAATTTGATATGAAAAAAATCATAATCCTGGGTGATAAAAGTAAAAAAAGGATTCGAGAAACAATAGACGAGCTTGAACCCTTGTTTCGTAAGAAATCACATCTCTCAATAATTGATATTTCCGATGAAGATGAAATAGAAAAAATATCAGCCGATCTTGTCTTCGTTTTTGGAGGAGATGGCACAATCCTGTCAGTATGTAGAAAACTAAATGGCAAGCAAATCCCCTTAATCGGTGTACACTTAGGAAAGTTTGGGTTTTTGGCTGAGCTTACTCCACAAGAAATTAGTGATTCTTTAGAAAAAATTTTCTCTGGGAAATACTTTATATCTCAAAGAATGTTGTTAAATTGCAAGGTAGTTCGTTCTAAGCAAATCATTAATAAAACTCTTGGATTGAACGATGCCGTAATTTCCAGAACTTCTTTATCAAGATTGATTTCAATTAAATTATATATAAATGAAAAAGTGGTTACTACGTACAGCAGTGATGGCCTAATCATATCGACTCCCGCAGGGTCAACTGCGCATTCTTTATCTGCTGGAGGTCCTATCGTTACGCCTGATATGGAGGCTTTTATCATAACCCCGATTTGCCCTCACACCTTATCAAACCGCCCGCTTGTGGTCTCTGGAGATTCAAGGATTGAAATGGAACAGATTTCTGAATCTGAAGGAGTAGGCTTAACCGTAGATGGTCAGGTATATTTTGATATTGAGGTTGGGGATAAAGTCCTTGTTGAAAAGGCTGAAAAAAAGTTGCAATTGATTGATACACAAGCAAGAACCTTTTATGAGGTCCTGCGAGAAAAATTAAATTGGAGAGGACAACCCACTTATGATGTTAATTGAAAAGGATAAAAAAGTTCTTTTAACCGGTAATGAAGCATCTGCAGAAGCAGCGATACAGGCTGGTTGTAGATTTTATTATGGATATCCAATTACGCCACAAAACGAGATTATGACGCACATGGCTATCAGGATGCCTCAAGTTGGTGGGACATCCATTCAAGTGGAGAGTGAACTTGCAGCCATAAACATGGTGCATGGAAGTGCTGCTGCAGGTGCCAGGTCAATGACATCCTCTTCGAGTCCTGGTATTAGTCTCAAACAAGAAGGGATTTCTTATTTGGCCGGGAGCGAACTTCCTTGCGTTATAGTAAATATGCAACGAGGGGGACCTGGTTTGGGAGATATCTCCCCTTCTCAAGCTGACTACTTTCAAGCTGTTAAGGGTGGTGGGCATGGAGATTATCACACAATTGTACTTGCCCCAAGTTCTGTACAAGAAACAGCGGATCTTGTTTTCGATGCTTTTGATCTGGCTGATTGCTATAGAAATCCGGTGATGATTTTGGGTGATGCTCAATTGGGTCAGATGATGGAACCTGTTATATTTAATAGAAAACGTGAACCAAATTTGTCCGAAAAAGATTGGGCGCTTACTGGCGCTAATGGGAGAAAAAGGAATATAATCAAGTCTTTTTATCCAGTAAAAGGGGAGCTTGAGGAGTTTAACGCTAAACTACAGAAAAAGTATCAACGAATTAAGGCCGAGGAGGTGCGTTACGAAGAAATAAATACTGAAAATGCGGATATTGTTATTGTTGCTTATGGTACATGTGCCAGGATATGTAAAGAAGTTTTAAGGAAAAATCAAACATTAAATGTGAAAGTAGGATTAATAAGGCCCATTACCTTATGGCCATTTCCTTCCGACATTATACAAAAAGTTTCAGAAAGAGTACAAGCTATACTGACAGTGGAAATGAGTGCAGGTCAAATGGTAGAAGACGTAAGATTGTCTGTTTCCGGACGATGTCCGGTGCATTTTTATGGAAGAACAGGTGGGGGCATACCTACTCCCAAAGAAATCTTTAAAAAGATTCTCGAAATAACATCTATTAAAGAAAAAGCAGCCTGCACCACATAATAAGCAAACATCTATTTAATAAATCTAATAGACCATAAACAGGAGGTATTCTATTCAAATGGAACAAATATATAAGGCCCCAAAGACATTAATTGATACTCCAACACATTATTGTGCTGGTTGCGGGCATGGTATTATCCACAGATTGATTATGGAAATAATTGAAGAAATGGATATTAGGGGGAAGACCATCGGGTTAGCCCCCGTGGGGTGTGCCGTATTGGCTTATAACTACCTTGATATAGATATGTGTGAAGCTGCTCATGGACGTCCACCCGCGGTTGCCACCGGAATCAAGCGGGTTCATCCAGATAAGATTGTCTTTTCTTACCAGGGAGATGGAGATCTGGCTGCAATTGGTACAGCAGAAATAATTCATACTGCCAATCGAAGTGAAAATATCACCGTAATTTTTGTAAATAATGCCGTGTACGGTATGACAAACGGACAGATGGCTCCGACTACCTTAATCAATCAAAAGACCTTGACAACACCTCAAGGGCGTAACGAGAAAAATGATGGGTATCCTTTGCGTGTTTGTGAAATACTCTCTGTAATAGATGGAAGTCGTTTTATCGCCAGAACCTCTATAACTTCATCAAAAAACGTAATTAAAACGAAACAATTATTAGAAAAGGGATTTAAAACTCAAATACAAGAAAAGGGATTTTCTTTGATAGAAATTCTTTCTCCATGTCCGGTATACTGGCGTATGAGCTCTATTGAATCTTTAAAATTCATAGATGAAGAAATGTCCACGACCTTTCCTTTAGGTGTTTTCAAAGATTGGGAAAGTCAGAATTAGGAAGGTCTATTAAGATGGTAGAAAAGGTTATTTTAGCCGGTTTTGGTGGACAGGGGATGATGCTTCTTGGCAGATTGATAGCACAAGCCGTGATGATCGAGGGAAAGAACGTAACATTTTTTCCCTCCTATGGCACAGAAGTGCGGGGAGGCACCGCATATTATCATTTAACCGTTTCAGAAGAGGAAATTTTCTCTCCTGTTATCGAAGAAGCAGATGCACTTATTATGATGAACATGCCCTCTTATCTAAAGTTTAAGAATTTCCTCAAGCCAGATAGTATGCTCTTTTTAAATTCATCAATGATTGACAAAATAGACAACGATATGAAACTGGACATTTTTAGAATTCCTGCTACAAAAATTGCAAATGACATTGGAAACGTCGTAGCATCAAACATGGTTATGCTGGGTGCATACAATGAAGTGAAAAATCTTGTTTCTGTTCCGGTCTTTCTCTCATGTCTTAAAAACGTCTTAAAAGGTAGAAAAGAACCCTTTTATGAAGTTAATAAATTAGCAATAGAACGGGGAGCTGAATTTGCAAGAAAATATTAATGGTGTAAATTCCTATTGACTTTATTTGAGGAATTAATAACAGATAATTATAAGAATTAAATTTATAGCATGCATTAAGATGGCATAATAATTGCACTTTTAAAAAACTAGATTTTGAATATTAAATATTAAATGTTGACTTTCTACCATAAACGCTTGATAATTAATACAGTTAATTTCAATTCAAATAAATATTTATTTATAAGGTCATGAAAGCAAAACCTATTTCCCGTTCAAAAAATGCACAGATAATTAAATTCATAGTGGAAAGATTATCTGGTAAATTAGGGCGTACACATCTGTTTAAATTAATTTACTTAGCGGATTATCATTCTCACCGATTGTTCGGTGAGTCTATTTCAACTTTTAATTATAGATGGTATCAAAATGGCCCTTTCAATAGTACATTTTATGACTACGTCAAAGACTTAGAAGGAAAATATATCAAAGAGGAAGTTATTGATTTCCCATCTTGCCGAGGTTATGTATATCACAATATGCCTAAACGAATGAGATATAGTGATATTTCAGAACGAGAATTTTATATATTAGTATATGTAATCAATACTTACGGTAAAGTTAAACTGCAGACACTTCTAGATGAAATCGTATACAAGACAGAACCAATGGAAAAATTAATAAAAAAGAAAGCTTATGGAAAAAGCCTCAAAATGAAAATAGTAGATAATCTTGATAAAGAATTATACGAAGGCTTAAATCCTGAAGATATCATTGCAGGAGAAAAAGCCCTTCAACAAGGTAAAGTACGTCCCCTGGCAGAGGTATTTGGTGCCTTACAAAGTTAACATAGTTGAATCAGATCCAAACAACAAATTTTTGAATAGCCTTCCTAAAAGTATCCTTCCTGAATTTAAAAAATCTTTAAGCCATTTGGGTAATTATCCTTATTTAGGACGTAGTTTGTCAGGAGTAATTTCGGCTTATGTGTATAGTTTTAAAATAACACACCGCAAAAGGGAATATAATTTTGCTGTATCTTATAAAATAGATGAGAGTAACAATACTATTAATATTATTAATCTTGGAAAACAATCAATAACACGTCTAAAATAAATTGCTTGGCCTTGATTTTTAACCTGTACGTTTTCAACAATTTTCAAATTCTATACTTCCTTCCTTCTTAGATTTTTCTAATACCTTCTATTTTTACTTCTTTCTCTTTTAAAGCAAGGATTGATTTATATTACAAGGTGAGACTTTAGAAAAGATAGGCATGATGGATTGAATCATTTGTCAATAGATTAGGTTTGACCCTCTGCTTTCCTCCATAGGAACAGCTCCTAATTCTAAGGGAAATGGGAAATCTCCATTTTCCCTTGACTTTATTTATCATGGATGTCCCTATTTTAGACCCAGCCAACTCTAAGTATAAATAATTAAGTATTGTGTCCCCTTAAATTATTGCTTGACTTAATGGTATATATAACATAAAATTATGTAGTTACAATAAACACTACAATTTTAGATTTAACAAATAACATAAGGAGTAAATCATGAGCATTGCAACTAACATACTCAAGTCACCTCATGTTGGGATTAGAGACTTGAAAATACATCTTTCGAGTCTTTTGAAAAAAGGGTCACTAATAGTTACTGAAAGAGGAAAACCGGTTAATGTAATCCTTCCGTATTCAGATATGATAGAACTTTTGGATATGCTAGATGAAATTACTGATCCAGAAACAATAAAGACTATCCAGGAGGGAAGAAAAGCAATAAGTACAGGTGTTAAAGGAATACCTGTATCAAATGTCTTTAAAAACTTAACTAAATAAGGGCAAATGAAATATAAAGTTCTTTTCCCTACCCGTTCCATTGCTACCAAATTCGCTAAAACACTTTCAAAGATTCCACAAGTCCAACTTCAGAAAAAATTACTAAAAACGGTAGAAAGCCTTGCCACAAA
>MAYW01000080.1 GCA_001723765.1 Candidatus Scalindua rubra | reverse complement strand
CCTTTGGCCTTAAGGACATTCCCCAGGTTGACGTGTGCCTCGGCAAGGTCAGGTCTTATCTCAATAGCCTTCCTGCATTCACTAATCGCCTCATCGAGTTGACCTTTGTCATAAAGGGCAGTCACCAGGTTGTTGTGTGCCTCGGCAAGGTCAGGTCTTATCTCAATGGCCTTCCCGTATTCACGAATCGCATCATCGAGTTGACCTTTGACCCTAAGGACATTCCCCAGGTTGACGTGTGCATCGGCATAGTCTGGTCTTATCTCGATGGCATTCCTGTATTCTTCAATCGCCTCATCAAGTTGACCAAGACTGGCAAGTGACACCCCCTTATTGCTATGCTCCCTTGCCTCAAATTCTTCCACTTTAGGGAGAGGTGGTGGAGATGACCCTGTCTCTGCCCTGTAGAGCCTTTCCAGGTCTGATCGCAGCTCATGAAAATCACTGTAACGAGACGTGGGGCTCTTCTCCAGACATCGTTTGATCACAGGGAATAACCTTGTCTCAAGCCGTGGCACTGACTCAGTCTTATGGGCTCGATACCAGCCTTCAACAGTACGAGCATGAAATGGCAATTTGTAAAAAGGTATGTATTCTACCGGAACTCGTTCTCGTAATTTAAACTTGTTGTTTGCCATCTGATAAAGCGCTATACCGAAACTGTATACATCACTCCTCAGATCATCATTGCCCTCAAACTGCTCAGGCGCCATCCAGGGAGGCGTGCCAACTACCTCTTTACCACCAGCTACACGTAGAAAACTGAGCCCCGGACGACTCTCATCTGCCGGCTCATTAAGATCAGTTGTGGCATCTACAGCCTCCTCCCACACGCTTGCAAGCCCAAAATCAGTAATCTTTAATGCCCCTTCACTTGTGATCATGATATTATCAGGTTTTATATCCCTGTGGACAAATGGTCTATCCATCTCCTCAAATTTCTCCCTGGCATACTCCATCCCGTGGCAGAACTGTATTGACCACTCTAATGCCTGCTTGAGTGATATATCGCTCCGAAGGTAATGGGTCAGGGTATTTCTACCATCCTTATCAGGGGCGATAAACTCAAGGATGATAAAAAGGCGATAATCCAATTCATCAACATATTCTGCTCGTACAATATATGGATACCGCTCAAGATGCACCCATAACAATGCCTCACGCTTGAAGCTATCCTTCATCTGCTTTGAAGAAAGATACTTATCCTGAAAGGTCTTCAGGGCGAAGACTTCCCTAGATTCATGGTCGTAGCATACATAGACGATACCCATGCCACTTTCACCCTCACCTCCGAGGATGCGATACACCTCAAACCGTCCACCAATGCGATCACCGACTTTAATCTTACCCCTCATCTTTTCCCCTTATTCTTATCTTCTCCATATCCTTCCTTAACTCCTCAAAACTCTGGTACCTGTTTTCTAGTTTCATCTCATCAGAATGGTTCCCTTTAGCCAATCACTCCTTCCATTAAGTTTTTGACTCATCATTTACTTCATTTTCAGGTTTAAGCGTTAGGAGTGAATATGATGATTTCCATTTGATAGATTGAAGTTAAGATTATCATTATCAACCGTTCTTTTAGAACAGATTTCAAGTAAAGTATTTATTGTTTTATTAGGAGAAACTTCTTTGACTCTTTTAATACATGTAGCAGCCTCATCATATCTACCTAATAAAAATAATGTAACACCCTTGTTATACAATACCTCGTAGTGCCAGGGATGGACAGACAAAGCCTTATTAAAGCAAGAAATCGCTTCCTCTCTCTTTCCCTGGAGATTCAATAGGGCACCTTTGTGGTTCAGTACATCAGTATCTCGTGGATCGGTGTCTAAATACCTGTCAAAACAAACAATAGCCTCATCGTATTGACCTAAGCCTATCAGGGCTGTACCCTTGCGATAGTAAGCCTCAATATAATCTGGGTCCGCATTTAATGCGGTATCAAAAAAAGTAATAGCTTCATCATATCTACCCAAAGTGGATAGAGACACTCCTTTACTTAATAGAGTTTGAGCCTCGATAGTACCAATCTTGATGAAGGAATTTCAGTTCCGAATGATTCTATTATCTTTCCTGAATAGAAATTAAGAAGTGTCTTCTTAAGTTCTGTGAAATTTTGAAATCTTTCTTCTGGCTTTTTTCTTAAACATTTCATCACTATATCGTTTATATCTCGTGATAGGGATGGGTTCAGTACTTTTACTTCCGTGGGATTTGTTACTATATGATGATAGAGAAATTCTAATTTACTCGTAGCATTAAATGGATGTCTTCCAGCAAGCATTTCGTAAATAACAATTCCAAATGAGTAAATATCTGATCTTATATCAAATACTTTAAGACCCAAACATTGTTCTGGAGACATATAAGGAATAGTTCCTACAATGCTGCCTATTTCAGTTGATAGATCAAAGAAAACCTTGGTTAAACCAAAATCAGTGATTTTTAAAACACCATCCTGGGTAACTAAAATATTTTCCGGTTTAATATCTCTATGAATCAATCCTGGAATAACCTTTGTAGCATAAATCATTCCATCACAAAATTGAATAGCAAGGTTTAATGTATAGTCAAGTTCTAACCTTCCTTTTCTCAGTAAAGTTCTGAGGGTTGGTTCAGTTTCTGAAACAATATACTCTAAAAAGATATATGTTTTTTTCCCTATATCTACTACATATTTCGCTTGGACAATATTTTTGTGTTTTCCTAGCCTTACCCAAGTTAGTGCCTCAGAACGGAAAAGCTCAATAATATTTAAGTCAAGAATGCCTCTCTCCTTGAAAGTTTTTATAGCTACTGGTTCTTTTGCCTCACGGTCATAACAAAAATATAGAACCCCCATACCACCTTCTATGATTTTAAAAATCTGATAGCGATTTGCAATTCTCTCTCCGATTTTCCACTCTCTCTTAGAAGGTTCGATTATCCTTGGTGGAACAATAGTTGTCCTACGAATAGAACCACTTTCATATTCTTTTGCCATTTAATTTCCCCATTCTTTATTTCTGCTCTTTAAGCAGTCTTAGAACTCCCTTTACCTTCTCCACATGTCCTGCATCCTGTGGAGGGGCGTATCTTATAAATTTCTCAAAGGCCTTAATCGCCTCATCGAGTTGACCTTTGGCACTAAGGGAACTCCCCAGGTTACAGTGTGCCTCGGCATAGTCAGGTTTTATATGTCCAGCGGAGAAAACTGAGCCGCTCACGACTCACCCCAACCATATCCTTACAATCCACTATGGTATCTACACTATCCCACACGCTTGCAAGCCCAAAGTCAGTTATCATTACGGTCACCGCCAACGATGCGTAGTACCTCAAACCGTCCACCAATACAATCACCAATCTGGTAGGGCTGGCGTTTAGACCCAGGGCTTTTCTGCTCTTCTCTTTCCCCTGAGCCTTTAAAACCTTCCCTTATCATGTCGAATATACCCATGGTTGCCCTTCTTTTGATCAAGAAATCGTGGCCAAAGGATCTCCATAAAGGCAGTAGGCCAGCCAGGTGGTGTTAAAGGGATTCTGCTTTCGGACCTCCTCCCTTGCCTGGCGAAACGCCTCACCCAATGGGATACCATCTAAAAACATGGAATAGAACTCCCTGGCAAAAAGGTAGGCCAACTCATCATCAACCGACCAGAAAGAACCCACAAAGCCACTACAGCCTGCCTCAGAAAACTGGCTGGCCCAACTCCCAATCCGGGTAAGAGAATATCCTGCTCTGGCACTATGGCATACATTCAGAAATACAAATGGCTTCTCTTTGAATCGCCTTCCCACAATATCCTCAGGGCTAATCGAGCCATCTAACAATTGAACAAATGAGCGGTCTGGACTAAGACTATTATAAGTTCCATGAGAACATAGATGAAAGAGTTTGAACTGACCAGATTTAAGTATATTGTATACCTCCTCTAACTTGGGAGGGATAACATCTACTTTTAATCCCCGCTCTCCTAAGGAGCAGATAAATTCAACTTCTCTTTCGATTCCTTCCAGATCAACCTTCTTTCTTCTCTTCCCCGATATAACTGAAATATCCCTTCTCTCTTTTGCCACTTCTACGCCTAAGATCTTCCCCGGGGTTAAGGAGATCCCGGTTGGGGGAGATGACCCCCTCAACCAACGGGAAAAGGAGAAGTATTGACAGAAAAAGTCTTCCTGCTGGATAGTCTCATTCGATTTATAAGGTTTTACAATCTCCCACGGTATCCACGGCTCATCAGAGACAATTACCATTGATTTTATTCTGTCCTTGTTATCCCAGTAAAAATTCTTCAAATTCTCAGGCATTACCTGGTCATAGAGGTTGTTTCCAATGGCGGTTAGCCGATTTTCAACAACCTTGGACGACACCTCCCCTCCCGAAAATTCCTCTATCCTCTTTACCATCTCTTCAACCCAGTCTTTTACTGAGCCTGAAAATACTTTCTTGTCGAAATCGGCATAAAAGAGGTTCAACTTATCTTGAGGAGAGGTGAGGGTATATCTTAATTCAGTAGAAGGGCCAGGCAGGGAAAATTCCTGGATAAGGAGGGTTAGATCAGGGGCATCATGCATGCTACCTATTTCTACATTGCTTTCTGCTCTCGCTTCTCCCTCTCTGGCTACTTTGTAAGTTTCAATTATCTCGACTTCTAAATTAACAACCCCCAGGTATCTTCCATCCTGAATGAAATCAATGGTGATTTTCTTATGGCCTATCTCTTTTGCCCTCAATTTGAAGATAGCAGGTTCGGAATCAGCATCTATTGGAACCACGATCCTGGCAAATCTATCACCCTCAATTTCAAAATCAGGAGCAGTAACCAGAACATTCACGATCATAGATGGGGGAGGTTCTCCCCGTGCTTTAGGCTCAGGTATTTCAACTTCTACCTCAACATCATGGTCATGAGGCTTCGGCTGAATCTTTACCTCTCCTTCAGGGGTAATAATTTCTTTTCTTATAACCGCCACCCGCAGAGCTTCCCATTTGTCAATGTTAACCTCGGCGGGGAAAGAGACATCGGTGTAGCGGGGAGTAACCTCTCTATCCTCAACTTTTCTAGGTTGTTTCTTTAGGGCTTTAAATATTTTGCCAATCGTACTAAATTCCTTTAATGTTGAAGTAGTAATTTTCTTTGGTATCTCCTGTAACGGTTTCCATGTCTGAACTATGTTTACATTTTCTCTAATAATTTTGCCAAGCTCACCCTTTATACCAAAACTCTGTGCTTTTTCTGCAAACTGTCTTGCTTGTTGGAATTCTCCCTTACCATATAACTCAATCCCTACTCCGCTATACGCCAAGGCGAGATTGCTCCTAATTCGGTCATCTGTCGAGTCGAGTTGATAAGCCTTTTCAAGAAAATGAAGACCATTCTCAAGAGAATTAAGTACCTCACCAAATTTACCTTTATTTGCTAACTCAACTCCTTTATTTGCCAATTCAACACCTTTTGAATTATAAATAAATGCCATTGATCTTTTGACGTTTTCACTTTTGGGATCGTATTCCAGTGCTTTTTCAAGCTGTTTAATGGCTTCATCAAATTTTCCTTCGTTAGCATATTTAACTCCTAAATTGTTATGCAGGATAGCAAGGGCTTCTATTGTCTTTTCATCTTCAGGACGTGACTTTAATACTTTTTGTAATAAACTGATTGCCTCTTCAAATTTTCCTGAATTAGCCAGTTGATTTGCCTTTCTAAGGATATACCTCGAATCGAATTCAATCACCTTATCATAGTCTTCCTTAACACGTTCATACTGACAAAGATCCGAATAGGCAATCCCACGGTTTTTGTAGGCTTCGGCTTCTTTTATTATTAATTGAGAAGTTTTTCGATTTCTCTTAATGATTCTTTTTCTCCTGATCTGAGATAATTTTCGACTTCTTTACATTTGTGCATGATAAGGCGAGCTTTAAATGGATCTATTCTTTCAATCTCTGAAGCAAGAGCTGAGGCATGTAACAGTATGTTAACTATTGGAGGTAAATTATGAACAACCTCAATAGTCAACTTATTTACTAAACTGACAAGTTCTGCCTCTTCTTTTCTATCAATATCCAATTTAGTTTTTTCAATTAAATTACGAAGTCTATTAGCTTGCGATGGATCAAGTAGCCAGTCATATTTATTTAGAACAAACTCAGAAACACTTGCTAATTCCCCTGCCTTTTGCTTTAGTGTTCCTTCACTCGGATAAAGTTCATCATCAATTCTAGGGCTTAGTCTTTTGGCAAGACCGAAAATAGATGCCCCTCTGGCAATACAACCCAAAGGATCGACATCTTTTTGTATCTTATCTTCACCAAAGACTTCGGATAACTCTTTATGAACCAAAGGGAGCTTAGTTGACCCTCCAACCAAAATTACATGGTCTATTGATTCCAGGGGCAGATTGGCACTATCCAAAACTTTCCTGACCAAATCAATACTCTTTTCTACCTCATCTTCAATCACTTGCTCAAATTGTTTTCGATTGAGTCCAATTTCAACATCAACTATGCCTTGTTCATCTTGGAATTTACCCGACAAACATATTTTGGTGGTTTCCGCGCTGCTAAGGGTGATCTTAGCTCTCTCAGACTCTTTCTTGAGGGTTGCCATAAACCGACTATCCTTGCTACCGTCAACTCCAAATTTATCTTTGACGTAATCGAGTACATAGGTTATTATCTTTTGGTTAAAACTATTCCCTCCCAACCAGTGATCACCTTCAATATTCTTTATCTCAAACTCTCCATCTCTAAGTATCAAAATGGAAATGTCCAAGCTTCCTCCACCCCCACCCAGATCAAAAACCAATATCCGTTTAGGCTTATCAAGGGCAAATCTTTCAATGCCAGTGCCAATTACAGCCGCTATAGGTTCATCTAAAAGATCTATCCCGCTAAAGCCCACAATTAATCCTGCTTTTCTTAAGATGTTTCTCTGTGCTGCTGTAAAATAGGCAGGAACAGCAATTACTGCCCGATCAGTCACATCATTCAAACGAAGCTCAGCGTCTCGCTTTAATTTTTTAAGATATAGAGAAGATACCTCAACTGGAGAATATTCCTTATCACCAAGTTTGACTAAGGTATCATTCCCTATCCGATGCTTCATAGATGCTATGGTACTTTCTGGTGCTGATTCGGTCAGGTCAACTGCCCTTCTGCCAACGAATATTTCCCCCTTATGCAACCCCACAACTGCGGGAGTTATCGTATCACCTTCACTATTTGGAATGAGTTGACCATTGTAAGCCATTTTCAAATATGTACTTCCAAAATCAATCCCTATCGCTTTGCTCATGATTTTACTGCCTCATTAGGTTAGAAATTATTTTACCCTAAACTCACACCAATCCTCTGCCCAGCTATTTTCTGGCAGATCCTGGAGTCTACGGGCTGTTACCTTGATATCCCGTAGAAATCGTTGGCTATCTATCATAAGAAATATCTCATCCCTTTTGTTAAAGAGATACCTTTCGGTAAGATTGAGCGACTCCAGAGAGGCAAAGGCTTTGAGTCTTTCTACCCCTGGAGGACCGGTAAGCTCATAGTCGAATTCGTGATCATCATCAGGTATCCGATATACCCTGTCTGCCTGGATGAAATTTTCTCTGTGTAGCTCATTGGGAAATATCCTGGTTATGGCTCTGCTGGTGCCAAGGTTAAAGAGCGTGAGATAGCAATCCTTAGTGGAAGTAAATTTTATGGTTACGTGGTCTCCCATCTTATAGCCTTTTTCCTTCCTCACTACCTTGATGTCTCTTGTTTGGCTACCTGTTCCTAAATCAACCCAGACCTTGATAGTAAAGGGCTGTCTTTCTGGCTTTATATTGAGAAGATTTTCAATCTCTGGATCACTTATAATTAGACGTGGAATATGTCCCTCCTCATATTTATCTTTTTCTGTGACCTTTCTTTTCCTTTCATACTCCTCAAGTCTTTGGAGCACATGGTTTATAGTTGGTCTGGCATTGGCATCACGATTTAGACCGTCCAGGGTCAAGGCATCAATATCCTCGTAATAAGGCTGGTTTATCAGATCGGGATTTATCTGGCTGGGATTTCCAATCTCATCCTTTTGTAGAATCTCTTTCATACTGTTAAAAGGGAGGTCTCCTGTTAGCAACTCATAAAACATAACCATTAAAGACCAAATGTCCGAATAGAGCGATCCCCCTTCCTTTCCAAGTATCTCCGGGGCCATATAGGGCCAGGAGCCAGCAATAGTCATTGCCTTTTTCATAGGATCTAATATTTTAGATAACCCGAAATCTGATATCTGGGCCACATAATCCTCTCCAACAAATAAAATATTTTCACATTTGATATCCCGGTGGAAGATTTTTTTGTTGTGAGCAGCTTTGATGCCCAGGGATATCTGTTTGATAATATCAATGGTCTCTCCCAAGGATAAGGGTTGTTGTTCCATTATTCTACCTGTCCTCTTTCTCAAACTCCCTCTATCTGCATATTCAAGAACCATAAACCGTATGCCAGCTGCTTCCTCGACATCCCATAGCAGATTGATGTTAGGGTGTCTAAATTTGGAAAGGAATCTGGCTTCCTGTAAAAATTCCTCTAAGTTCATCTCCTGATCTTTAGGAACCTTCAAAGCAATATCCCTTTCCAGCTTTTTATCTCTGGCATGATAAACATCCCCGAAGCCCCCTCCTCCTAATCGCTCCTTTATTATATATCTATTGCCTATTTCATCTCCGTCCTTTAACATCGTTTTTACTCCTCATGTATAACATCTCATAAGTTCATTCTAAGGCTATCTTTTAGCAAACCCTCACAAAGTACCATCTCGTTCTGGATATGGAGATCTACATCTACAACTTTATGCTCAAGTTCTCCACCGCAGAAATCACACAAATCCCTTTTCTTCATCCTTACCTCTTTATCTCTCTATGCCTTAAGCTTTTTGAGAACCTTCCTCACCTTCTCCACCTGTCCTGCATACTGTGGTGGGGCGTATCTTATGAAGTTCTCGAAACTCCAGCGTATTAAATAAGAACTTTATTATGCCTAATCCAGTATCGCTTATCCAGCAACCAGTAACTGATTAACAAAATAGCATCAATGTAATCAGCGAAACATCTGTGGTTCCAACTAAAACATCTTTTCTGCCCTCCCCTTCAGTTCTTCTATCATCTTTTTTGCTTCTTCCACATCTTGAGCATATTGAGGTGATGCGACTTCGATGAAGCAATTGAAATTCTCAATTGCCTGTCTGTATTCGCCAAGTATCTCGTAAGCCTTCGCACGGTTGAGATATGGTAAACTCTCTATTCCGTGAAAGTGAGTGGAAACCTCCCTTGGTCTCAATTCTATTGCCTTATCATAGTCCCTTATTGCAAGCTCATACTGACCAATGTCACGGTATGAATTACCGCGGTTAAAGTAAGCCAGAGCAAACTGCTGATTGAGTTCAATGGCTTTATTGTAGTACTCTATAGCCAGTTCATTTTGGTCTTTATAACTGTATGTATTTCCAAGATTGAGGTAGGAGTCAGCAAGATTAGGATTTAATTCTATAACCTTTTCTAAATTATTTATGGCCTGATCATACTGACCAAGGTTATTGTATGCCATCCCTCGGTTGTTATAAGCAGAATAAAAATTTGGATCAAGCTCTATGGCCTTGGTGAAATTGTCAATAGCCTTCTCATGCTGATTTAGTATATCCAAGAAAATAATCCCAAGGTTATTGTAGAATTTAGGATCATTTGGATTCAGTTCTATAGCCCTATTATAATCTTTTATAGCATTCTCATACTGCCCTATAAAGGCATATGCATCACCACGGTTGTGATATATCCTTGCTTTTTTTGGGTCAATTTTAAGGGCTTCGTTGAAACAAATAATTGCTTTGCCTTGGAGACCAAGTTGGGAAAAACAAATTCCACGCGAGTGCCAATCAAAGACGTTAAGCTTATCCCCTGTGTCTTTCACTTCTAACTTTCTTCCAAATAATTCTCTATAAATCCTCTGCAATTCATTTCTTAACTCTGATAACTTTGGACGGTCTTTTTTATCCTTGGATAGGCACTTTAAGACAAGAATATTTAAAGCATTAGGCACATCGTCCTCTTCCATTTCGGGTGATTTTGGAGTCTCATAAAGGTGAGCGTTTCTGCAAGCTTCTATGGAATAACGAATAAATGGCGTTTTCCCTGTGATCATTTCATAAAGGATACATCCTAATGCATAGACGTCCGTCCTCTCTTCTAGTTCTTCACCCCTCCACTGTTCAGGGGCCATATATGGTGGTGTGCCACATATTCCCTTTGTGGCCATAAAAGTAACTCTCTCTACTTCGTCTTCTTTTACCTTTAAAGTTATATCTCCACCTGCCTCACCAAATGCCTTCACAAGACCAAAGTCTGTTACCTTTGCCACTCCTTTCTTCGTAATGAGTATATTCTCTGGCTTAAGGTCCCTATGAACAAACTCCATATCAAGTTCTTCTTTCATTATTCTCTTTGCATAAAGAAGAGCTGTGAGCACTTCGTTTGCTATTTTAAGGATAAAAGAAATGGGAAGCATTTTACCTTCAAGGTTATGTTTTTTTATCCAATCCCTTAAAGTTACTCCATATTTAGAGTGTCCATCCACATACTCCATAATGAGAAGGGGACGGTAGAATTGATCTTGTTCAGCCCAGTATGCCTGTACAATATTTCTATGTTTTCCGAGAATAGCCCATATCTGGCCCTCCCAGCGAAACCGCTTGAAAAATGCTTCCCTTTCTTCTTCTGTCTTTCTCTTTTCTAAGAGGATGGTCTTTAAGGCATAAAGCTTTCTGTCAGTCTTGCACCTTGCAACGTAGACCTTCCCCATGCCTCCATGATGCATAGTTTCAACAAAGAAAACTGTTTGTGTAAAATTTGTCCTTATCTCCTTTTCCTCGGCTTCTGTCTCTTCTGGTTCGGATGGTAAGATGGCCTCTTCCTCCATTTTGCTGATCTCCCAAGACTCTTTTCCTTCTGACTGAGATGTGGAAGGTCTGTTCTTTTTTAAGATATGGTCAAAGAGTTTGTTTATGCTACTAAGAATACCCATGGGTTACTTCGAAGGTTATCACCCTTTCCCCTTAATCCCTCGCTAAGGTAGAAAACACCCCGAAGGAAAAAGGTTTTTTTGAAATAAAAGTTTCACATTCCTTTTAACATGTGAAGACTATATCTTCTTGAATTCTTCTTTTTGTTCATAAAGCATTCTCAAGATACAGTAGTTATCTAATATCAAATGGGATGCGTCTCTTTTTATCCCATGATGAAGATTTGAAACCAATATTCCAACATTCCAGTATTCCAAAACTCCAATTGTGAATGAAGCGAACTAAGTTCTATAAGTAACCATAACCGTATAAATTACTGTGAATACAATCATCGCCATGCTTATTCCAAACCTCCACCATTTTCTCTCCATCAGATAATGTGCTCCCATATGAACACAGCGAAACCAACCCCAATCATCAGTTTATCAATTGAAGATATTGTCGTCCATTTTTCTCTCTCAATTATGAAGTGCCATACACCCAGAGAGTAGTAAAATACAAGTACTGTCTCCACAACTGCCATGGCCGCCTGTATTGCCACCCCTCTGCTCCGGGTTGCTATAGAATTTATGCCCGTCAGCATATCAAGGCCGGTATGGACGCTGTTTATTGTTGATTGGCAATATTTCAGGTCATGGTTTATCTGTGCAAGAAACCTTTCAAATCTTTTTATATGAGGATCATAAACCCTGTCTTTTTCCCTACTTAGAATCTCCAATCTCTCCTTGTAATTGTCAATGTTAATCCGTAAGGTGTTTTTGAGCTTGTTAACGAGCGAAACCTTTTGCGTGAATTTTGCATATTTTGGGGTCATTACGGATAGTTTCTCTCGCTGCTTTTTAATATCTTTGCTGCGTAGGGTATTGAGGAGGGTTATCAGTTCCTCATCAAGTTCCTTAAGGTATCCCATTAATTCTCCCCGACTCTCGTCATATTCCCTGATCTCAGTATTTGCCTTATGAAAATGACTATCTATTTTTATGATACCCATACGCGTAGCAAAGAGTAAGTGCTTCCTTGTCTTTTCCTCCAGGTTCTTAGGTGTAAGGAGGATATATTCTATCTTTCTCTCATCCATCAGGAGTGCATGCTGCCATAAGTTCCCGAATGCAGTTATTGTTGGAGGAGCTTGACCGTATGTTTCATCCTCAATACTATCCACCAACCCCCAGTACACAATGCTTGACCCCAGAATATTATTCGATGAGATTTCAGGATCCTGAATTACCTGATTCAGAGATTCTCGCTGCTCGTCCCATGTCTGCGAAGAAAATTCCCCGATCTTCCCTAAAGAAAAGCGATATACAATAGTATCATAGTATTTTAACCGTTCAAGCTGGTATTCATCACCTTTAAACGTCTTGTGGTTCTCTTCATCCTTGACTAAGGTTAGTTTGTCGGTCAGGCTATTTGGTGGTTTCTCATTGGCGCTATCACGTTTATAAAATACAGCAATAAGCCAGGGATTGGTAATCTTCATTTCTTTCATAATTTAATCCCAAATGATGCGCGAATTGTAGCCGCAACAAGGTTGCGTTATTTATGTGAACATTTGATTCGCTTTTTAGTGAATATGATCGCAGGGTGAAGCGCTAGTCTGTACTACAAATATGTAAAACTTTGTTTTTTTAGCAAAGTTTTCTACTTTATGTTTCTGGTGGGCGGTGCCCACCCTACTTGATTAAAATATTCTTCAATCGGCGTAAATCTGTTAAATCTGCGTCATCTGCGTTCTATTTTTTGGTTGCGGCTCTGCTGCGCTGTGTATTTCTGTGGTGAACTTACATTTTATCTGAACTTCTTCTTCAAGCTGGTTATTAAGATATTTTTAATGCTGTTAAAATCTGCTCCATGGAGGCGATCTTCAATGCCCTCTAAAGGTTCTTTAACAGGTTTTGGAGGCTGTGGTTTTTTCTGTGCTTTACGGATGTCAAATATTATTTCTTTGATAATATTGACAATTTCTTCATCTGTACTAGCTTTTTCTAATTTTTCAACAAAGGTCTTGATATTTTTGTGAAGGTTTTCTCGCTCCTCTGGAGAGAGTTTTTTGCTTGCATCCTCATAATGCTCTATGATAACTTCTGAATCTCTTTTGATCTTCGGGATAATGGAAATTTTATTATTCACGCAAACAACCTGCCAATATTCGTGCTTCTTCAACTCTCCCTTTTGAATCATAAGGCTCAATGGTACCTGGATGAGTCGCTCCACTGTGCGCCTGAGCTCTCTTACGCCGTACTGTGGGCTGTGACCTGCCTTAGCAATGAACCTCTTGGCTTCTTCCCCAACCTGGAGCGTTACCCCGTACTTTTTTTTAAGATTCATACAGACATCATCAAGCATTGGCCTTAAGATATTACTTGCATCTTCTTCGCCTAATGGACGGAATACAATCTGCTCGTCAATGCGGTTGATAAACTCGGTGCGAAAACGCTTCTCAACCTCACGAAGCACCTCAGTCTTTGATTCCTCAGTATCCTGATGGTTGAACCCGATGTGTTTGTCTGACGGGATATTCGAGGTCATGATGAAGATGGCATTTCTTGCATCTGCAGTCCTGCCCTTTGAATCGGTGAGACGACCCTCATCAAAGACCTGGAGAAACATGTCAAAGACCCTCGTATGAGCCTTCTCTATCTCATCGAGGAGGACAACCGAATAGGGCTTCGTCCTCAGTTTACCTGTCAATTGGCCTTCTTCCTCATGGCCAACATAACCAGGCGGCGAACCTATAAGTTTGGCAACGCTGTGCTCTTCCATATATTCTGACATATCGAGTCTTATCATGTCTGACTCACTTCCAAAGAGAAACAACGCCAGCAACCTTGCCAGTTCAGTTTTTCCTACCCCGGTCGGTCCGAGAAACAGAAAGATCGCAAGTGGCCCATGCCTTTCACTCAACCCTGTGTGTGCCACACAAAGCCTCTCACATACTCGTCTCACAGCCTCATCCTGACCAATGAGTCGCTTCTTTAGAGTAGGCTCTAGCTCAGGAAGTTTTAAGATGACCCGTGACAACCTCCAGAGGTATGCCAACCTTCTCTGAAAGTACCTCTGCGATTGTTAGCTCTGTAACCTCGCCACCGCCCGGAGCACTACCAGTCCCTTCCTCAAGCTTAACGCCATTCCCTTTCCTGCCCAGTTTCATGCTCAATATTGGTATTATCGTTTGTGCCCCTGCCTTAACCACAAGGTCAATCGCCTTATCAGGCAATCGGTGGTCAGTGTCAAATCGAATGGAAAGGTCAACCGCTACCTCCAGAGCCCTGACTGTAATCTTAATCCCGTAATGTTCCTCCCATTTCGGTCGAATCTCTTTTAGCATCTCGACTGTCTCATTCCTGCCTGGCTCATTGACGATTACCTTCTCAAACCGACGTTCCAGCGCCGAGTCTGATTCAATATAACGGCGGTATTCGGCGATTGTGGTTGCTCCGATGCACCGTATATCACCACGGGCAAGGGCCGGTTTCAGAATATTGGCTGCATCCATGCTGCCCTCAGCCCTGCCTGCCCCCACCACATTATGTATCTCATCAATAAACACAATTACCTCATGATGCGTACGTGCCTCCTCGATGATACGTGTTAGTCTCTGCTCAAACTCACCCCTGTATTTTGTTCCTCCCATCAAGGCGCCTATATTCAGCTCAACGATTCTTTTACCCTCAAGGACTTGCGGATCCTTTCCCTGGGTTATACGAATGGCCAGGGCCTCCACAATGGCCGTCTTTCCCACGCCCGCCTCACCCACGAGCACAGGGTTATTCTTTGAGCGGCGGGCAAGGGTCTGAATCACCTGAAGGAGCTCTTTACGTCTGCCTTTGAAAGGGCCGAGTTTGCCTTCACGTGCCTCTCTGGTGAGGTTTCGGCCATATCTATCATGATAGGGTGTGTCACTCTTAACCTTCTCTATGCGCTCGTCAACATCCTTTTGTTCCTTATCGGGTTTTTGCACTTTAGCCGCATGGTCAAGTACACGCTGGTGCAAGACCTCTGGCTTCACCCCTGCCTTATCAAGCACGCTCCTGATAGTGTTACCCGGTTCCTCAAGTATTGCAGCAAGGAGGTGGAGGCACGAGATTTCTCCTATGGATGATGCAAGTTCACTTGCGCAATTAAAGACCTTCTTGCATGCCTCGCTTCGGTGAACAACCCTCTCGGTGTGCTTGTAGTTACCTTCGCCGACCATTACACGCACCTCGCGACGCAGTAGAGTCATGTCAAATTCAAAGCCTCGCAGCACATCTTCTACAGAATCATGTTCCTCCTGCAATACTTTTCGGATTTGTGGGCTAAGATCATCTTTTTCTGAATCCGGCATGAATAGCTTTTCAATACTACAGATACCTATAAATATATGTTCCTTCTCAATATACTGATGCCTTGCCCCCGCAGCCTCTCCGGCTGCTATCTGCCAGGCGATTTGTGCACTAACCGAAAGTTTATTCATATCCGTAACCTCCAGGTAAATTTTTGACAGGATGAACAGGATAGACTGGATTTTTTATTTCGTTAACTTTATTCTTATCCTGTCTATCCTGTCTAAAATTTTCTTGAATAGGTCATTTCACCTTCCCTCCAACTCCCGCAACCGCTGCTGGGCATACTGGATTTGCTCTGTATATTGGGCAACAGGCGCCAGCATAATAAACTGTTTGTATGAACGAATAGCATCCTGACTCCGGTCTAGTTTTTCATCGGCTCGACCCTTATTTAACCAAACAGCTGAGTTTTTTGGGTTAAGTTTAATAGCCTTTTCAAAACAATAAACAGCCTTAACAAAATAGCCAAGTTGGGCAAGCGTACAACCTTTATTGTTCCAAGCCTCTACGTACTTCGGTTTAAATTCAAGGGCTTTGTCAAAACAGCGAATTGATTTATCAAGTTCGCCCATGCCACCTAGACTAATTCCTTTGTTGTTCCAAGCCTCAGCACAAAACGGGTCAAGTTTTATAGCTCTATCACAACAGTAGATTGCATCATCAAATTGACCAAGACTATGGAGACTATTTCCTTTGTTGGACCAGGCCATTGTGTAATCAGGGTCAAGTTCAATGGCTTTGTTATAGCAGCGGATTGCCTCATCGAATTGACCTAGACTCTGAAGGCTACTTCCTTTGTTGGACCAGGCCATTGCGTAATCAGGGTCAAGTTTAATGGCTTTGTTATAACAGCGGATTGCCTCATCGAATTGACCGAATTTAGCAAGGCTACTTCCTTTATTGCTCCAAGCTAAAGCGTAAACCGGGTCAAGTTCAATGGCTCTGTCAAAACAGCGGATTGCCTCATCGAATTGACCAATGCTATCGAAGCTACTACCTTTGTTGTTCCACGGCGCTACCATTTTATGGTCAAGTTTAATAGCTTTCTCAAAACAGCTAATTGCCTCATCGAAATGACCAATGTTATGGAGACTACTTCCTTTTTGACTCCATTCCCATGCTTCAAATTTATGATCTATCTTTGGCGGTTTGATAACTTCCCCAGTTTTGCGTTTAAGAAGAGGCTCCAAGTTTTCACTTAACTCTTTGAAGGTCTGGTATCTCCTGTTCGGTTTCCTCTCAAGGCAGTTCTGGATTATCGGGAAGAGGGGTGATCTCAGCTTCGGGACAGGAGATTCGCTGTGCAGCTTATGCATTGCTCTCCAGAAGCGCATCATCTCCTCTTTTGAGTTGTCTTTCGGTAAAGGTGCAAGAAAGGGAAGCCTGCCACCTGATGCCATCTGATACATGACTATCCCAAAGGCGTAGATGTCACTTCTTTCATCGCACTCTTTAGCGTTAGTAAATTGCTCAGGTGACATGTGGGTTGGGGTGCCGACACCATTACCTTCTATGGTCTGACATGATAACCCAACCTTGTCTTCCTGAACATCTATTTTTATACCAGACATTACTTTTGACATTCCAATAACACCAGCCAGACCAAAATCTGAAATTTTTACCATCCTGTTCTGGCTAATCATGATGTTATCGGGTTTGATATCACGGTGGCAACGGATACCTTTTGAGTAAGCGTATTCCATACCGTGGCAGAACTGAATAGACCACCGAAGACTCTGGGCAAGGTCAGGTGGCCTGCGTTTTAAGTAGCCTTCAAGGGAGTTCAGCCCTTGTTCATCAGGTACAATGTATTCCATCGCAATATATAACCGGCCAGAAACTTCATCAACAAAGTGTGCCCGCACAAGATAGGGATGACGTTCTAACTTTACCCAGACATCAGCTTCCGCTTCAAATAGTTTTCTCGTTTCAGCATCCTTGAGATACTCATCCCGGAAGGTCTTAAGGGCTAAGACGGATTTGACCTTATGAGAATAGACCAGATAAACTACGCCGAATCCTCCCTTCCCCAGGACATCAAAGACCTCGTATTCCTGTCCAATAAAGTCACCTCTTTTATATGGAACACCTGGTAACTGCTCAGCAACCAGGCCTCGCCTCGGCCTGCCAGCCTCCTCATTGACCATACCTGGCTCAGGTGATCTGTCCTTGCCAGACCTTCCGAACATACCACCAAATAAATCCATGAATACTTTCATTTTTAATCCTACCTTCATCTTCCAAATTGTTAAAATTAGGCTTCGGGATTGAGCCTTTAAGGACGAAGCTACACATATCTAATCTGAGAGCGTGGAGCTTAGAGTTTATGTATTTCGGAAGTCACTCACTTTCAAATGTCAATTTTTAATCTTATCAAGAAAGCTTGATGCCTTCAAAATTCTTATACCTTCACTTAATCGGCCTCATGCAATAAACTATCTATTAAATTTTCCCTTTCTTTTTCTGATAATTCCTCCGGATTAATTCCTCTCATGTTGCAAAAAGACCTGCCCCTCTGATACATTTAATTTTGGCATTTATTTTCCCTCCTGTTGGATATTTTCTATCTTTTGTGTGTTTTCGGGAGTTCCCCCCGAAACTATTTCCTATCTCTTATACTATTTATATTGTCACTGTCTCGCAATTTCATTTTTCAAGGTGCAACCTCAATATTACTCCAAGAAACCCTGCTTATACATCCGAAAATTCAGGCAGTTTAAATTCTATCTTCTTGCCCATAATTTCTGAAGCTTCTATCACCTCGATACCGATAAGCTTTCCACCTCTATCAAAATCTGCGTGTACACCGGGAGTGATAGTAATAGTCTGTGCCGCCTTCGTCTCAAGCTCTGCAAAACATATGTATAGAAGGTCCCTCTCAGGGTCATATTCAATCTTCATTCTTCCTCCTCTATCTCTGATATAGGAATTCCACGCTGAGCCATCCTATCCTTTATATGTGGATGAATATCAGATTCTCTAATTCGTATCTCTGGTTTCATAACCTGCCTCAATCATCCCCACCGATTTCCACTTTCCTTTGTAAGCCAAAAGCTCATGAGGGTTTCATTTACTCTTGTTGAACCTTTTGGTTTTTCGGTTTCAATCCCAATTTATGTTGGTTCAGGCTTGTAGCCTGAACCGAAATGTTTTGGTTCAATCTACAATATTGAACCAGCGTAAAAGGTAGTATACAATCCCCAGTACATTTTTCATTTTGCGAAACAAACGTTCATGCTCTTTTTAGGACACCACGAAACATGAAAAATTTAGATTCCCTGTTTGCTTGCCATGAGGGCAATACCACGGGAATGACAGATAATACAACACATTGTCATTCCCGACCCGATCGGGAATCTATTTCATAGCAAATGCCACGAGTTAGTGCATCCTGCACAACTCTTTCAAAATGGCTACAACGACATACATGTCGTTGCTTCACGCCCTTTTGGATATGTGCTTCCGCACAAAAAAATGTAATCCATTGATTCATTTACACTTAAAATGGAAATTCCTATACATTTAAATTAGTGAACGACTGCCCGACTTCGTTTAGGCGGGGAGTGAGCTAATTTATTTAATAACACTTCCCTCCATGTACCACGGGATATCAATACCCATACGATCCAAGACAGTAGGTGTTACATCCATTATTCTCAAATCGTCTCTTCTTTCAGAATGGTATCCGTTGTCACCATACATCACAAATATTCCGTATTGGGCATGATTTGCATCGTCATAACCTGTATCATTCTCATCAGCCCAAATAGTATTATGTCCAACACTACCTATAGATCTCCAGGATAAGTCTCCATAATAAACTATCAAATCAGGTGGTATATTTCTACACTCTGTATAGATTTCCTCTGGTTTGAATACCTTTGTATTTATTTTCTGTCCTTTCTCATCTCTCAGATCTTCAAGCGCCGCTATTAATTCATTTCTTAAATACTCATAATTTTGTTTTGGGATTATGCCACTCGGTTCACGATCTTTTACATTAAAGAATAAACGCCCGTAATAGCCCCCTTCACCCCATACCATAGTTTTATTCCAGTCAATCAGTTGCTTACTAATTTGAGTAACTTCATCAGGATAATGTACCAGCTTAAGGTATCCATTGTTTATTAACCATTCGTTTATGCAGATTCCTCCTTCCATCATCTTAGCGCCATGATCAGAAACTAATAAAATAAGAGTATTTTCGTCCAATAGCGGGAGAGTATTGCCTATTTCATCATCGATATATTTATAATAGTCGAATATAACATTTTCATATTTATTGCCTTGCAAGTATCTTGGATGCCTGTTATCAAAGAACCCCCAAAAAGCATGTTGTATTCTATCCGTTCCCATTTCCACCATCATTAGAAAATCCCAATCTTCATTTTGTATAAAGTGCCTTGCAAGTTTAAATCTCTTTCTTGTCATTTCATAGGTTGTATTTAAGATATGTTCCTTTGCTTCATTTCTGAAATTACTCACATCCAGGATATAGCCATCTGAGACCTTTTCCACTTCATACTTTAACTTATCAGGATATGTGTACTGACAATTTTTGTCGGGTGTAAGGAAGCATGATACCATATATCCGTTGCATATGGGCTTTGGAGGGTATGTTGGTGGTACGCCGATGATAATGGTTTTTTTGCCTTGTTTTGAAAGTATATCCCAAATAGTTTCTACATTAATCGTGTTTGAATCAACAAAACTCAAACCTTCATAATTATAATGATTTCTATTTCTGAAGCCATACATTCCTAATTTACCGGGATTAGTACTTGTGACCATTGACGCCCAAGCAGGGCACGTAATTGCGGGTATGGTACTTTCTAATTTGCCAAATATCCCGTTTGAAACGAGATGTTTTATATTGGGCAGGTAATCAAGCCATTTATAAAAAACCAATTCTGGTGGAGCAGAATCCAAACCAAAGATCACAGTTTTACGTTTGGATAAAATCATAAATTAGTTCCCTTTGTTCACTAATTTAATTATATAGGAAATTTCCATTTTAAGTATTTGTGATACAATAAGATACATTCTTGTTATTCTGATATCTTCGCTTTCTGTCATGCTGAATCGTGGGTTGCTTCCTGGCTAGCTTATTTCAGTATCTACGTCAGAGATCCTGAAATAAGCCTCCCAAAGCATCTTTTTTATTATAGTAGTTTATTTGACAATTCATTTGAACCTGAAGTCAATTTTAAAATCATATAACCATGGGACATTTGGAGCAATGCCTTCTGCTTGCAACTTGGCAGGCAAATTTTCGTA
>MAYW01000079.1 GCA_001723765.1 Candidatus Scalindua rubra | reverse complement strand
ATGCGCTTGCTTTTGTCATACCCGAATGCTTTTATCGGGTATCTAAAAGGCTCGTTCATCCTAGATTCCCGCTAAAAAAATGCGGGAATGACAGCTTTGGGGCAATAAATAAAACACGCAAAAACCTAACCGGACACTACTGAATTTTTGTATAATTTTAACATAAATATTAATTTCCAGATACAAAAATTATTTACAATTATAACTCCATAAATAGTATAATTTTTAGGATGCCAAGTTTTTCATTGAAATGATATAGAATAATTGTTTTACTATTTAATAAAATTCAAATATGATACAAAATATGATATAAAGACTGAATGGAAAAATACTCGATTGATTTAATAGATTTAAAAAAGGAAGTCCGAATAGATTATTTTAAAAGTTCCGGTCCTGGTGGGCAGCACAAGAATAAGACAATGTCTTGTGTGAGGTTAATTCACAAACCTACAGGGATAAAGGTGAACGCCACAGAGTCACGTTCTCAGATAAGAAACCGCGCGCTTGCTTTTAAAAGACTTCAAGTAAGGTTAATGGAGTTAAACATTGAAGAAAAAGAACGTATCCCTACGAAGAAGCCTTACTATGTGAAGGAACAAATATTACAAAACAAAAAGAAAAGATCTCAAAAGAAAAAATTAAGGAAAAGGATTTTAAAAAACGAAATCGAATTCTAACTTAAAAAATGGAAAAATAAATAGAGAGGAATTTATTATATGTCTTTCTGGAAAATGCTAAACAGTTTTCTAATCTTACTAGCCATTTCATTATTGGTTACAGGATGTTTCTCAAGCAAACGAAGAACCACGGGAGAAGAACCTTTCTTTCAAAAAGAAGAAGGGCTTGCAGAACACGGCAAGAAAAAGGCCATAGACAGGATCTACCAGATTGATCCGGGAGATAAAGCATTTGAGGTCTCAGATAAGTTTTATACAGATCCACCCAGGAAAATCGCAATATTACCCTTTGATAATCTGATAGGTGGTAATTATATCCTGAATTCCGTTCCTATCCCCAGATTCAGCAATAAAAAAAAGGACCGTTGGAACTGGACTTATGCAAATAGATTGAGAAGATTTTTCTTTGGTCATTTTGCCGCCAGAGAATTTCAAGATATAGAGTTAATGTATGTTGATAAGATGCTGCAGGAACTTGGGATTTTAACACCCAATGACTTATATGAAATACCGGCTCAAGAACTGGGCAGGATACTCGGTGCAGACGCACTGATTTATGGTAAAGTCACGGACTTTAAAAATTCCTATTACACGCTTTTTGCACAGATTAAGATCGGTTTACATATAAAATGTGTTTCGACGGAAGATGGCAGTATCCTTTTTGAAGGTGAACATAAAAGATATGATAATGACATACGCGTAGCAACCAATCCTTTGGATTTTGCAATTGCATCCTTCCAGAACTATATGAGTCTGAGAGATGTTTATGCCGCAAGGGCAAGTGAGGAAGTAGTCCGCGAGTTAGTTATAAGAATTCCTCTTGTTAAATCTTTTATTGAAGAGGAGGAACAACGCATTAAGGATAGAATTAAAACAAAGCTAACGTACCTGCCAACTTCTGACACTGAGGTATTTAATGAAGATAAAGATGGTAATACAGCCTCTCCACTTATTCAAGACAAAACACAAACAGATTCTCCTAATCCCCCTTTACTAAAAGGGGATATTTAGGGAGATTTTAATAATTTCTGAACTGAGGCCAATACAATATGAAAAAATTATTGGTACTTTTATTGGTTTAGAAGAAAGTATTCATAAGCTCCCCTCTTTAGGCAATTTTTATTTATATCAATAAATTTTTTTAAATACGCGCGATATTAAGAACTTAAAAAGAAAGGGACTATCGCCTTCCTGGAGGCTTTTTTTCACCAGCCTTTTCTGAAAGTACTTTTTCATAGAGTAGTCCAGCCAAAATCCCACCAATTATCGGTCCAAACCACCAGACAAAATGATAATCGAAATGGCCAGATGCTACTGCAGGACCAAATACACGCGCTGGATTTAATGCACCACCACTAATTGTGGTACTAACCAACACTCCAAACAAGTATGCTAAACCAATGGCAATTCCAGCTAGTGCCTTTGACGCTCTTCTATCGACTGCAGTTGCATATATTGTAAATACAAACAAGAATGTTATTACGGCTTCCATAAATACAGCTCTTTTAACTCCAACTCCTTCCCCTAATGCACAAGTTCCTAAGTAAACTGTACTTGCTGCATCTGGAAACAACGCCTTCAAGAAGAAACCTGCTACCACGGCACCTATTAATTGAGCTATTATATAAAGAACTGCTGTATTGGCCTCCATCCTTTTGGTAAGCCAAAAAGAGATCGTTACCGCTGGATTTATATGAGCGCCTGAAATGTAACTAGTCGCATATACAACGGCTACAATCACAAAACCAAAAGCTGCGGAAATTCCCAAAATACCTATTCCCTGTCCGCCAGCCATCTTTAAATAATAATCAGCGCATATTGCACCGGCTCCAATAAAAACCAGCATAAATGTACCTAATAATTCAGCTACATATTTTTTATATGCTTCCATAATTATTCCCCTTTCCCATTAATAGTTTGGCTTTTTAAAATTGCCTTCAATTTAACCCCGCTCACAAGCTTTATGCCGTTGGTCTATGAATTCAATAAAGTTCTCTAAGGCGCCGTATGCTTAAAAAAAAAGACTTATTCAATTTAGCAACATCTATTAGTTTAGAAGAATTGATTTGTTTTATCCACGCCTCCTTTTCTTTTTAGAAAAATTATTTATCTTTTCGATTGGTGATAATTAAACGCTTTCAAGAATATGCCCAAGTTTTTCCCTTTTCGTACGTAAGTATTGTTGATTTTCTTCTTTTGGTTTCATAACTATAGGAATTCTTTCTACAATTTCCAAACCATAACCAGCCAAAGCAGTAAATTTTTTCGGATTATTTGATAGGAGCCTCATCTTTGATACTCCTAAATCTCTTAGTATTTGCGCACCTATTCCGTAGTCACGCTTATCTGCTACAAAACCTAATTTTTTGTTTGCCTCAACTGTATCAAAACCATTTTCTTGTAAAGCATAAGCATGCAATTTATTTTCAAGTCCAATTCCTCTACCCTCCTGTCGCATATAAAGTAAAATACCCTTCCCTTCTTGTTGAATCATCTTTAATGCATTATGAAGTTGTTCTCCACAATCACATCTCGATGAGCCAAAGATATCACCTGTTAAGCATTCATCATGAACTCGTATTAATACTGGTTCTGTTTGGATTGGAGCCGGTGAATTGTCTAAACTGCCTATTTCCCCAAGACACAAGGCTAAATGCAGATATTCATTAACAAATGAACGATAAAGGTGTAAAACAAATTTCCCGTATAACGTAGGCAGGTTGACAGAAACACGTTTTTCAACTAAATGTTCTTTCTCGTAACGATATTTAATAATATCGGCAATAGTACATATCTTCAGATTATGTATTTCCGCAAATTTTCCAAGTTCAGGAAGTTTTGACATACTTCCGTCTTCATTCATGATTTCGCATATCACAGCAGCAGGCTTTAAACCTGCCAGACGAGCAAGATCAACAGCACCCTCCGTGTGACCTGTACGTACTAGAACGCCTCCTTTGCGAGCCATGAGAGGAAAAACGTGTCCCGGTTTAACAAGATCATGTGGAGTACAATCTTCACTGATAGCAGTCAAAATAGTCTTCACTCTATCTTTTGTTGACACACCTGTGGTTATACCATCTTTTGCGTCTATAGTTACCGTGAAGGGAGTCTGGTAATTGGATGTGTTATTTGTTACCATGGGAGTTGCGCCGATTCGGTTTGCATGTTCTTCTGTTATGGTTAAACAAATTATCCCTCTTGCATTTGATAACATAAAATTTATAATCTCGGGTGTAATTTTTTCTGCTATTATCGTCAGGTCTCCCTCGTTTTCACGATTTTCATCGTCAACAACGATAACCATCTTACCCCGCTTTAAATCTTCAATAACTTCTGATATTGTATTAAACATGAATATGAACCTCTCTTGATTAAATCATTAACTAAATTGAACAACTTAATTATCTACTGAAAGAGTCTACGAAAATATGTACAAGACTTATGAGTGGATGGTCTATAAATTTCAAAGTATATCACTTTATCAAAACTAATTAATAAAAGATATGATAAATTTTTGACAAGGTTTAACACTGAAGCTAATAAGAGATCAGGTCAAAGTTGTTTTACACCTTTATAAGTGTAATTTACGGCCGATACGAGAGTAACAACTGCTACTATCCACCATAATACAAAAAGAGTATTCAAAGAAAGATGATTTCCCAGTAAAACACCTACAATTGCCGTTATCTGTAAAAATGTTGCAAGCTTACCTAACTTACTAGGTTGCCATTTAATTTTTCGTTTTACTGTAATAAAGACTGCTATTATACCCAGCGAAAAATAAAGTTCTCGGCTGATAATAATAATTAATACCCAAATAGGAAATGTAGGGCCAGACCAAAATTTATCAGATGAAAGGAAAAGACATGCAACTATTAATAATAATTTATCTGCTATAGGGTCAAGATATCTACCAAATTTTGTAATCTCTCCCCTTTTGCGAGCAAGATATCCATCTAAAACATCACTTAAACCAATTATGAGTATCATTCCTAGTGCGATATATCTGTAGAAATTTTGATGTTGCACTTGCATTAAACAGATAACAAAGGGAGGAATGAAACATATTCTTGAAAAGCTGATTAGATTAGGTAATGACAAGCGTTTCTCTCCTAAGTACCATTCTACAATTTATTTAAATTATAATAACAAACGCATAATTACTGTCAAGTGAAAAAATACTCCAGCTTGACAGTCAAGCACATAATTAGTAACATCTAAAAATGAGTATTTTAACATCTTGTACGCCTAACTAACATACATGTTATGAAAATGAAAAAGGCTATTTTAGCCCTATCGGATGGAAAGGTATTTGAAGGGATTTCCTTTGGTGCCGAAGGCGAAACATCTGGTGAAGCCGTATTTAATACAAGTATCACAGGATATCAGGAAATACTTACAGACCCTTCTTACAAGGGACAGATTGTAAACATGACTTATCCACTTATAGGAAATTACGGTATTTGCGAGAGGGATTATGAATCTATTAATCCTTATTTAGAAGGATTTATAGTCAGAGAATGTAGTCCATATCCCAGTAATTGGCGTTCCCAAATGAGTCTGGACGAATTCCTAAAGAGCAAAGAGATTGTGGGAATTCAAGGAATTGATACAAGGGCCTTGACAAATCACATAAGGGACTACGGAGAACAACAGGGCGTAATCTCCACAATTGATATGGAACATCAGAGTCTTGTCTCAAAGGCCAAAAGAACACCCGGTCTTGTAGGAAAAGATTTAGTTAAAGAAGTCACCTGTCAAAAAGCTTATAAATGGGAAGAAAAAGAAACCACTTTTGGTACAAAGAATGGGAACGGACAAGGCCAACTATCAAAAAATAAACAACGACAAGGAAAAGGCGAGGGATTTAAAGTAATTGTTTATGATTGTGGGGTTAAACATAACATACTAAGAAAACTCAAGAATTATGATTGCGATATAACTATAGTCCCTGCAGAACTGAATGCAAAGGAGGTATTGTCACTGGAACCAGATGGAATTGTTATTTCAAATGGACCTGGTGATCCCGCAGCAGTACTGTATATGCTTGAAAATGCAAGCAACATAATAGGAAATAAGCCCTTAATGGGTATATGCTTGGGCCATCAGATTCTAGCTATAGCATTGGGATACAAAACATATAAATTAAAATTTGGACACCATGGAGGTAACCAGCCGGTCATGGATTTAAGCACTAATAAGGTAGAGATCACCGCACAAAATCACTGCTTTGCAGTCGATGGAGAATCAGTAAAAAATGGACAAAGTAAAAGATTTGGTAAAGTAGAAATAACCCACATAAACCTTAATGATAAATCTGTCGAGGGCTTAAGATGTCTGGACGTACCAGCATTTGCCGTGCAATACCATCCTGAGGCCTCTCCCGGGCCTCACGATTCGAGCTATATCTTTGATAAGTTTATAGAATTGATGAAATTTGATTAGGTTAACCACCTCTCTTATTACTAAAGAAATGATTAAAGTGAGGTCTTTTTCTTAATAAAAGTCAGTAATGTCCGGTTAGAAATCTGCACGCGCGACTTTTGTCATACCCGAATGCTTTTATCGGGTATCCAGAGGCTCGTTTATCCTAGATTCCCGCTAAAAACATGCGGGAATGACAGCGTTGGGGCAATAAATAAAACACACGCAAAAACCTAACCGGACAACACTGAATAAAAGTTAATTTCATATAAAAAAATTAGAAAAGGATTATTTAGATGTCTAATGCTTATGTGGTGGGAAAAGATGCAGTCACCATCAAAATGACCCGCGTTAAATGTAAGAATGAGAACAAAGAACTTCAAATTCTGTTGGAACAAAATTATGATTTGTTGCCTAGTGAGCAGATAAAACCGAATGACCCATGTCGCTGGTTCCTAATCAGACGTGAAATGCCAGTTCAAGACCCTAGCAGTGGTGATAATAGGTGGAGCATCGATTTTTTCTTTGTTGAGCAGAGGGGTATTCCAACATTTGTTGAATGTAAGCGATTTCAAGATACTAGAAGGTCAGATTCGCCTCATCTTCTTTATGGAAGAGGCCCCCTTTGAGCTTAAAAGCATCGTAGATTTTCTCAATCGGCAAATGGAAAGGTCTGAAGTTTTGATTGTAGAGGCGAAACAATATGAACATAATGGTATGAGAGTAATCGTCCCATCTCTGTTTGGCTACACTGAAGAAGCTCGGAGAATTAAGAAAAATATCACTGTCAACACTGATGACCGCAGGAAGTGGAATGAACAATTTTTCCTTGATGAAATAAAAAGTAAACTAGAGCCTTCAGAGTGGCAAGCCATTTGGAAACTATATGAATTTTGTGTAAGCCGAGGATGCATAATTAAGTGGGGCACAGGAAAACAAACAGGCTCTTATAGCATTGTTATTCCTAATCTATTTCAGAAATCAATCATAAGTGTATTTTCTAATGGTAAATTAACCTTGAATTTTGGTTGGCTTGAGGGGCATGAAATTATAGAGCATTTCCGTGATGATCTAGCTCACAAAATTCGAGAGACGTTAAATGTATCTATACCCGAACATTTGAGTAGAAAATATCCAAGCCTTAGCATATCCGAATGGTCGCCTAAGTGTGATATTCTCATAGCTATCATGGAAGCACTTTTCAAAAAGTATATGGAAATTAAAAGCTAACAAATCACTGCTCCACATCGGAGAGTTTATCGATATAAAGAAGATGGCAAGAAGAACTGATATTCAAAAAATACTCATAATTGGGTCTGGTCCAATAGTAATTGGACAGGCATGTGAATTTGATTATTCTGGCACTCAGGCATGCAGGGTACTAAAAGAAGAGGGATACAAAATCATCCTTGTTAATAGTAATCCCGCCACAATAATGACTGACCCGGAAGTTGCAGATAGAACATACATAGAGCCGATGACTATTGATGTATTATCTAAAATCATACAAAAAGAAAAACCAGATGCATTACTTCCAACATTAGGAGGACAAACAGGCCTGAATTTAGCTGTATCCTTAGCAGAAAAAGGCATTCTGGAAGAATTTAATGTGGAATTAATAGGCGCCAAACTTGGAGCAATAACAAAAGCTGAAAACAGAGAAAAGTTTAAAGAAGCCATGAACAGAATAAATCTCAAAGTACCAGAAAGCGGTTATGCACATTCATTAAAAGAGGCAATGGATATTGTGAATGAAATAAAGTTTCCCGTCATCATACGACCATCATTTACATTGGGAGGTATAGGAGGCAATGTCGCTTACAATATAGAGGAATTAAAAGAGTATGTGAACTTCGCCCTGGAGGCAAGCCCTGTTCATGAAATACTTATTGAGAGGTCTGTTCTGGGATGGAAGGAATATGAATTGGAGGTAATGAGAGACCTTAAAGACAATGTTGTGATAATATGTTCTATAGAAAACTTTGATCCCATGGGTATTCATACAGGCGATAGCATAACTATTGCCCCTGCACAGACATTAACTGATAAAGAATATCAAATGATGAGAGATGCGGCAATCAAGATTATTCGTGAGATTGGTGTAGAAACTGGAGGGTCTAATATTCAGTTCGCAGTAAATCCTTCTGATGGGGAGATGATGGCAATTGAAATGAACCCAAGGGTGTCAAGAAGTTCTGCCTTAGCATCTAAGGCTACTGGCTTCCCGATTGCAAAGATTGCCGCAAAATTGGCAGTAGGCTATACCCTTGATGAAATACCCAATGACATCACTCGTTATACACCAGCATCGTTTGAACCTGCTATAGATTACTGTGTGGTTAAAATCCCAAGGTTCACTTTTGAAAAATTTCCTGATGCAAACCAAACCCTGACTTCACACATGAAATCTGTTGGTGAGGTTATGGCTATTGGACGAACCTTCAAAGAAGCTTTGGGCAAAGCAATAAGATCTCTAGAAATTGGTCGTTATGGATTGGATGAACATCCTGGTAAAACTGAATTAAGCCGTTTAGATAAAAAAGAATTTATAAAGAAATATTTATTAAATCCCTCGTGGGATAGAATTTGGCACGTTGTAGATAGTGTGCGGGCGGGAATCAGTCTCGATGAAATCCATGAAATAACCAGGATAGATAAATGGTTTCTTTATAATATAAAACAAATTATTGGATTAGAAGAAGAAATCAAAAATCAGTATGAATCAAGTGCTTTATCGTCGCCTTCAAAAAATGATGAAGCTTCAAATATCACAAATCTTATTGACCTTGATCTTTTAAAGAAAGCAAAGCAATATGGCATTTCCGATTTTCGTTTAGCAAACTTATTAAATACAAGTGAATCTTCTGTACAAGAATGGCGCCAGAAGAATGGCATCCGTCCTGTATTTAAAGTAGTAGATACCTGTGCGGCCGAATTTAAGGCTTATACACCCTATCTCTATTCAACATACGAGACTGAATGCGAAGCTAATCCTACGTCAAAGAAGAAAATAATTATTTTAGGAAGCGGGCCTAACCGTATTGGTCAGGGTATTGAATTTGATTATTGTTGTGTGCATGGAGTAATGGCCTTTAAAGAAATGGGGTTTGAAACAATTATGATAAATTGTAACCCGGAAACGGTGAGTACTGATTATGACATATCGGACAGATTATATTTTGAGCCTCTCACCTTTGAAGACGTAATGGAAATCGTTGAGAAAGAAAAGCCTGAAGGTGTTATTGTGCAGTTTGGCGGCCAAACCCCTTTAAAACTAGCTGTACCTTTAGCAAAAGCGGGGGTTAAGATACTTGGAACATCACCTGATAGTATCGATATTGCAGAAGACCGTAAAAGATTTGCGGCGCTCTTATCCAAACTCAACCTTTTACAGCCGAACAATGGAAATGCCAGATCATTTATAGAAGCAAAAGAAATTGCAGCCTCTATAGGATATCCAGTTTTATTAAGGCCATCCTATGTCCTGGGTGGCAGGGCAATGAAGGTTGTTTTTGATGAGGGTGAGCTTGAGGAATATATTATTCATGCTGTTGACGTCTCCCCGGAACATCCGGTTTTGATAGATAAATTTTTGGAAGATGCAATCGAGGTAGACGTTGATGCTGTGTGCGATGGGCAGGAAGTGTTTATTGGTGGTGTTATGGAGCATATTGAAGAAGCTGGCGTACATTCAGGAGACAGCGCATGTTCGTTACCTCCTTATTCTATAAAAGGTAAAGTTATAGAGAATATAAAATCCCAAACACGAGCACTGGCTTTGGAATTAAATGTCCTCGGCCTTATCAATATTCAATTTGCCGTTAAAGATGACGTAGTCTATGTCCTGGAAGTAAATCCACGCGCCTCGAGGACAGTACCCTTTGTTAGTAAGGCAATTGGTATCCCACTCGCAAAATTGGCGTCTAAAGTCATTGCCGGACGTAAACTGAAGGAATTGGATTTAAATAGTAAAGGGGAGTGTAAACATATAGCCGTAAAGGAAGCGGTGTTCCCATTTGTAAGGTTTCATGGTACAGATACTATTCTTGGTCCGGAAATGAAATCTACCGGTGAAGTGATGGGAATTGATGTTGACTTTGGGAAGGCATTTGCCAAGGCGCAGATGGCAGTTGATGGTCATTTACCTCTATCAGGCACAGTCTTTATCAGTGTAAGGGATAAAGATAAACCACCGATTGTTGAAATAGCTGATAAGCTTCATCGTTTAGGTTTTAAAATCTTTGCCACTGGAGGAACAGCAAAGGCCATAGCCGAGAAAGGTACTCCTGTTACTACAGTCCTTAAAGAATACGAAGGGCGTCCTAACATAGTAGACCACTTAAAGAACAATGAAATCCAATTAGTAATCAACACGGCCGAAGGTAAACTCTCACAAAAGGAATCGTATAACATACGACGATATGCAATAGTCTCTGGTATTCCTTATTGTACAACTGTGCCAGGGGCTATAGCAGCAGAGAGCGCTATCAGATCCATGTCGAACTGTGAACTCGATGTTAAACCCGTTCAAGAATATTACATATAAACTAGCTCCCTTTGGTCGCCAATTTATTTGTGTTACTGCCTGACGGCAGGCAGATTGCTTCGCAAAAAACTGAGGAGGCATATATATAAATAGTATTTATCTCTTGAAATTAGTAAATTTATTGCTTATCACCAAGCTTATAAAATCATATATTGATACTTTTGTTAACTAATATTATATTAGAAAATACAAAGGAAAACATAATGGATAACATATCTGAAGAATTTGCCAGAATTGTAAGAGATAAATTAAAAAATCATTTAAACAAGATTGTATTATTTGGCTCTCATGCCCGAGGTGATTCTAAGGAAGGCTCAGATTATGATTTTTTAGTTATTGTGGACAGAAGAGAAAAAAAAATTCAAGAGACTGTTTTAGATGCGTGTGTTGAAATAATGAATAGATATTACGCTTTAATAGGATGTATTGTTTGCGACAATGAGGAATGGGAAAACAAGAAAAAAATTTCCAATAGGATTGAATATATTAAAAGAAGGTATCGAATTATGAAACCGGGTAGTGATATTAATGTAATCAAAAAGATGTTAAAAAAGGCTCGTGAAAAACTGAAAACAGCCCAAATAGATTTTGATAATAAAAGATATGATGATTCTGTTTCTCGCGCGTACTATGGAGTGTATCATTCTATTTCTGCTGCGTTGCTCTCAAAGGGATTGCATTTCTCATCACATGGCCAGACCATAGGGGCATTCAACAGGGAATTCATCAAAACAAATATACTTCCGGCCTCATTTACAAAAATGATAGAGAAATTGTTTAATGAACGACAAACAGGTGATTATGATTTTGAAAGTTATATTGATGATAATATTGCTCAAGAAGACTTGGAACATGCAGATAACATATTAAATGCTTGTGAAGAATATTTAGCGAAAATATACAAAGTTGATAATTCCTATTGGAAAGAATAATGCTGGAAAGTTTATGGATATAAAATTTATGGGTGTGCGTATTAATTTTAAAATAATAATCAATGACGAAAAGGTATCAAGTTAAATAGAGAATTATGAAAAAATCACAGAAAAAGCCTGCTTCTAACCCATCGCCAGTGTCTGCATTCCTGGTATTGCTCCTTCTGATAGGGGCAATGGTTGGTGTTGGTTTTCTTACCAGGAATGCGCTGTTTTCACTCCTAGAGCGCTATTCAAGGGATTTTGGAACATTCGTTATATATACAGGATTTGTTGGAATCAGTCTCATCGTTGCCGTAGTTACGTTTGGGATTATGCGAAGTGCAGGGGTGTTCAAAAAGACGACCAAAAAGGTACAGTATGAGTTTTATGGAGCTATGGCAGGGTTTCTGGTAACGTTAATGTTTCTCGTCGGAACTTATTCGTTTCATACACAACAACCGACAGCATTACAAATTGTTGGTAATGTCCGCTTTGTAGAGGATCGAAAATCTATCGGTCCGGTACAGGGTGCCAAGATAGCTTTGTCAAGACTTTCAGGATTTGAAACAGAGACAGATAGAAATGGGAATTTCACGCTTCAACTACCTGAAGACCAAAAGTTACAGGAGCTTGAACTTCAGGTCACCTATGGAGGCAAAACTCTCTATCATACGGTTCAGCGTTCGATGATGGAGAATGTACTGATTGAGATCCTGAAAAGAAAGGAACAGGGAGAAAAACTTGAGCCGTTTGAAGAAGGGACATACGGGATATTAGTTGCGGCATTTGAAGGAAAAACACCAGAATATAAAGATAAGGGTATAGTGATGCAAGGTACAACAGAAAGTATCTTAAATGCCAGGTTTCAATTATTAGAAATAGAAAATGCAGAAGCTAGAGAAATTCCTACTTCATTAACTCCTCTTTTGAAAACACATGAAGAAGCAAGAGAAATAGGAAAGCAATATAATGCCGAGCTTGTCATCTGGGGTGATATTACTTTTGCAGGAGTAATCCCAAATCTTACGATTGTCAATCCACAACCTGACGTTTCTACTTTTATAAAGCCAGATACAAGTATAATGAAAGCAACACTCACTCATGCCGCTCTTGCTAGTGTAGAAGACATACGCCTTCCTGCCCTTACTGACGAACCAGCTTTGCTTGTTTCATTTGTAACTGGATTGAAGTATTATAACGAGGAACAATATGAAAAGGCCCTTTATTATTTTACAGCAGCCATCCCTGAAAGACCCACAAAATATGTTGATAGCGCCATTATCTTCCTTTTTAGAGGAGAAGTTTTCTTCAGCAGAGGCAAATATGACAAAGCTATTTCAGATTGGGACTGGTCCTTTGGACTTGGACTAAACCCAAGTTTAGCCATTGCTTACAATGATAGGGGATTAGCTTACTTCAGTAAAGGTGAATATGACGAAGCTATTTCAGATTATGACAAAGCCATAAAGGAAGATCCAACATTAGCTCTTGCTTACAACAATCGTGGGCTAGCTTACATCAATAAAGATGAGTATGACAAGGCTATCTCCAATTACGACAAGGCCATTGAGATAAGCCCAGAGTATGCTGCTGCTTACTTAAATCGTGCAAATAATCATTATAACATGGAGGATTATGATAAGGCTATCTCCAATTACGACAAAGCCATTGAGATAGACCCAAAAGATTCCATAGCCTACTACAATCGGGGATTTACCTATTCTGATAAGGGCGAGTATGACAAGGCTATCTCCGATTACGACAAGGCTATTGAGTTAGACTCAAAGAATGCTGTCACCTACTTCTTTCGAGGACTTGCCTATCACTTGAAAGAAGAATATGAAAAGGCCATCTCGGATTGCGACAAGGCTCCGGAGATAGATCCAAAGGATGCTCGAGTCTATGGGAATTTAGGTTGGATATTCTATCTCATGGAAAGATTGGACGAGTCTATTGAAACCAGTCGTCAGGGGCTTTCTATAGATTCCACCCAGAAGTGGATACAATTTAATCTGGCTCTGGCCCTGCTGTGCCAGGGTAATGTACAAGCAGCAAAGGCAGAATATCAAAGGGGAATAGAAATGGCAGATTCAGTAACCCTGGAATCAGCGATTAACGACCTGAAAGGGGCGCTTGAAAAAGACCCTAACCTACACGGAGCTAAGGAAATTCTAACTGAATTAACACAAACACAATGAATTGGTTCCTTAGCTTAAAATCAATATTGATCAGTAGTGTACGGTTAGGTTTTTGCGTGTTTTATTTATTGCCCCAAAGCTGTCATTCCCGCATTTTTTTAGCGGGAATCTAGGATGAACGAGCCTCTTAGATACCCGATAAAAGCATTCGGGTATGACAAAAGCAGCGCATGCAAAAACTAACCGGACACTACTGAATATTGATAAAAAATTCATTTTAAATGCCCCGCTCGGAAGAGCGGGGATATTTACTCCTCTTATTTTCAACATTATCCTGAACAAAATTCTTAATTAAAGGAAAATCAAGAATACCCTCCCAACTACTGTAGCTTTACAGTATTTTACGTCTAGATAAAAAGAACGTCATTATTATAATCGAATGTACTTTAACTAATTATAAAATAGCATAGTACCTTATTTGGACGCTTTGGTTTTTAATTTGAGTTGACACATTTTCTCAAATTTGGTTTAATTAATTTATAGAATTTTTTGAGGTTTAAATCGTAAATATGAGTGTCTTTACTAAAGTATTTGGATCTTCTAACGAACGTATTTTAAAAGACCTGAAGCCAACGGCCGAACACATAAATTCACTTGAAAGTAATTTGCAGGCTTTAACTGACGCTGAGCTCAGGCAAATGACAGATAAGTTTAGAGAAAGGCTGAGTTCAGGAGAGACGCTGGACGACCTCTTACCAGAAGCATTTGCTGTGGTTAGAGAGGCCAGCAGAAGGATGTTAATTGCACCCAATCCAGATAGCCCAAATAAGACTATGAGGCATTTTGATGTTCAGTTGATAGGGGGAATAGTATTACACCAGGGAAAGATTGCAGAAATGACAACAGGAGAGGGGAAAACACTTGTAGCAACCTTACCAGCATACCTCAATGCACTTGAAGGCAAAGGTGTTCATATCGTTACCGTGAACGATTACCTTGCCGATAGAGACAGGAATTGGATGGGACCAATGTATGAATTTCTAGGCCTTTCAGCAGGTGCAATACAAAGCAATCAGAGCTATGAAGAAAAGATGGCAGCTTATAAAGCTGATATTACTTATGGTACCAATAACGAGTTTGGATTTGATTACCTGCGGGATAATATGAGAGTGCATCGCGAAGAACAAGTACAGGGTAAATTGCACTACGCCATTGTTGATGAGGTTGATAGTATCCTGATCGATGAAGCGAGGACACCTCTTATCATCTCGGGACCATCTGAAGAATCAACTGAAAAATACTATATCGCTGACAGGATTGCAAGAAGGTTGAGACAGGGAAAGCACTATGAGATAAAAGAGAAGGAAAAGAGTGCACATTTAAATGACGAAGGAACAAGTATTGTTGAAAAACAACTTGGCGTTGACAGTATATATGCAGACATAAATATGGACTGGCCTCACTATATTGAACAAAGTTTACGTGCTCACTCACTATTTAAAAAAGACACTGATTACGTTGTTCAAGGAAGAGAAGTTGTCATAGTCGACGAGTTCACCGGGAGATTGATGGAAGGCAGGGTTTGGAGCGACGGACTTCATCAGGCAATTCAAGCAAAAGAACGTTTAAAGATAAAAGAAGAGAATCAAACACTTGCCACAATTACACTTCAAAACTTTTTCCGACTTTATAATAAACTTGCAGGGATGACCGGTACGGCCTTTACTGAGGCTGCTGAATTTGACAAGATATATGGATTAGAAGTAGTTATTATACCAACAAACAAACCCTTGATTCGCCATAATTATCCAGACAAGATTTATTGTACAGCAAAAGAAAAAAATGATGCCATAATCGAAGAAATAGTTGAAGTGCATGAAACAGGCAGACCTATCCTGGTAGGAACTATATCAATAGAAAGGTCTGAAATGCTCGGTAAAGCGCTCAGCAGGCGTGGAATAGAACACGAGGTTCTTAATGCAAAACAGCATGCACGAGAAGCCGTGATAGTTGCAAAGGCAGGACAAAGGGGGAATGTTACCATTGCAACAAATATGGCCGGAAGGGGAACAGATATCGTTCTGGGTGAGGGTGTAGCTGAATTAGATGGTCTCCACATAATAGGAACTGAAAGACATGAGGCAAGACGTATTGATAATCAATTGCGAGGGCGTACAGGACGTCAGGGAGACCCTGGTTCATCACGATTTTACGTCTCACTTGAAGATGACTTAATGCGTATCTTCGCGCCAGAAAGAGTAGGTCTGATATTAAAGAAGTTTGGCATGGTCGATGGCATGGCAATAGAACATTCCATGGTGACCAAATCAATCGAAAGGGCACAAAAAAAGGTTGAACAGCATAACTTCGAAATACGTAAGAGTTTGCTAGAGTATGATGAGGTAATGGACGAACAAAGGAAGACCATTTATACATGGCGACAGAGGGTTCTTGAACAAGAAAACCTCAGAGAAGATTTACTTAAAATGATCGAAGAAAGCATCCAGGATTCAGTGGATTATTATACAAATCCAAAATTACATAGCTCCGAATGGGATTTAGATAGTCTGATTAACTGGTATAAACAAAAATTCGGTATAAAAGTCGACATAAATGTATCCGATGCAGAACCAAGGGAAGATATTGAAAATTTATTAATCAGTAGTGCCTTTAAGGCTTATGAAGAAAAAGAAACAGAAATTGGCAAAGAAGATCTCAGGAAAATTGAACAAATTCTTACGCTTGATAAAGTCGACACCAAATGGAAAGATCATCTGTACGCAATGGACCACTTGAAGTCGGGTATAGGTCTGAGAGGATACGCCCAGATTGATCCGAAGATAGAATATAAACGTGAGGCGCTGATAATGTTCGAGAGCATGATGTCATCAATCAGGGAAGAAGTCACAGATCTTATATTTAAGTTGCGAGTCAAGCCGGAAACAATAACCCGTTATAAAGATGTATGGAATGCCGATAATTTTGTTTATCAGGACACATTAAATTCCTTAAATCCCTTGCCTGAATATCCAACCCCTAAAAGAGAAAGAGCCGAAGCCGCAGTCAGTAGTGATCAGGGTGAACAGAAACCAGAACCAATACGTGTTGGTGTAAAAGTAGGTAGAAACCAGCCTTGCCCTTGTGGAAGTGGAAAAAAATATAAGCAATGCTGCGGCAGATAGAATTTATGAACCGGTAACCACTTTAAAAATCATAATTTTTAAATAATAGGACGCGGATTTTCACAGATGCCTGGCTGACTTTGTCTTTCGGGCGGTTGCAAAGACAAAAACTTTTTAAAATTTTGTTTTTTCCTGACTGTGCCTTAAATCCTTATAATCTGCGTTTATCTGTGTCCAGAATGAAAAATTATTACTCAAACAACCAATGATCGTTTAAAATGCCATTACTCTTTGATTCAATTTATTTGACAGCATCAGTATTAGGTTCACCATATTTACTATTCAAAATGCTATCAAATGAACGGTATCGTGCCGGATTGAATCAAAGATTTGGAGTAACAACGGAAAGGGTAAGTAATAAACCCGGCATCTGGATACATGGAGCGTCTGTAGGTGAGGTTATTACGGCAAAAAGTATTGTAGAAAAGACTGATGAAGAATTTCCTGAATGGGAAACTTTTATATCAACCTCGACAAATACGGGTTTTTCGGTAGCCAAAAAAAACTTCTGTAATAAAACCGTTTTTTATTTTCCTGTCGATTTAAGCTGGATTACAAAAAAAGCACTTCTCCAGATCAAACCAAGTTGTATCATCTTAATTGAACTTGAAATATGGCCAAACTTTTTAGTGTCAGCGTATAAAAAAAATATCCCCGTAATCATAGTTAACGGAAGGATATCCAATAAATCTTTTATAACATATCGAACTATCAGCCTGTTTTCTAAGATCTTTTGTGATAGCTTGACTAACGAAATGAATACATATTGCGCCAGAACAGATCTTGATGCACAACGATTTCGTAATCTTAGAATACCAAGTAAACAAGTCTTTGTTACTGGTACAATGAAGTATGACAATATTCAAACTCGTATTGATGAAAATATTGAAAAGGAATTGAAAGATTTATTCCAAATAGAAAATAACGATTTAGTACTTATAGGTGGAAGTACACATGAGGGTGAAGAAGAAATCCTGATCAGGGTTTTTGAAAGACTGAGTAAGATCTACTCGAATCTAAGATTAATAGTAGTACCAAGACATATTGAAAGAACCAGAGATGTTTCAAAATTGATAGAAAAAATGGGTTTTATTCCAGTACTAAAAACAGTGATAGAAGACTCTAATTATAAATGGCAAAATACAAAGAAAGAAATCATATTAATTAATACTGTAGGTGATTTAGGAAAGATATATTCATTAGCAAATTTTGTTTTTGTCGGAAGAAGTCTTGTGCCATTTGGAGGCCAAAATATGATGGAACCAGCAGGTCTGGGAAAGCCGGTGGTCTTTGGTCCACATATATTCAATTTTAAAGAAGAGGTAAACCTGTTACTTCAAAATGGGGCTGCCAAAATGGTTGAGACAGAGGAAGAACTTTTTAAAACAATTGAATTTTTTATCATGAATCCTGATGCAGCAAAAGAGATGGGACTTAAAGCACAAAAAGTAGTTAATGAGAAAAGAGGCGCGACTGAGAGAAATATGGACATAATAAGGGAAATTTTAAAAAACAAAAGTAGCGGAAGGCTTTAGCCTTCCCATACACTGTGAATCAACGGAAAACAGTTAAAATTTGACAATACTTTTGAAAGAAAAAGAGAGGGGTGTATGAAGAAAGGAAGACATTTATTTACATCTGAATCAGTATCTATGGGACATCCTGATAAAATTGCAGACCAAATATCCGACTCAATTCTGGATGCAATTTTAGAGCAGGACCCAATTGCACGTGTAGCATGTGAGGCAATGGTGACGACGGGACTGGTTTTTGTTGCCGGTGAAATAACCACTACAGCAACTATATCAGTACCGGACATTGCCAGAGAAACTATCAAAAGGATAGGTTACAACGATTCGTCAATGGGATTTGACTACCACACCTGTGCCGTTATGACTGCAATTGATAAGCAATCTCCGGATATTTCCCAGGGTGTTTCCGAACAGGAGGGTTTACATAAGGAACAGGGGGCAGGAGATCAGGGAATGATGTTTGGTTTTGCCTGCAATGAAACAGAAGAATTGATGCCGTTTCCTATTTGCATGGCTCATCGTTTGGTAAATAAACTTGCAGAGTTAAGGCAAACGGGAGTTCTTACATACCTTCGTCCCGATGGCAAATCACAGGTAACGGTTGAATATGAAGACAGTCAACCGATAAGAGTAGACACAGTTGTTATCTCCACTCAACATTCTACTGATGTAGAGCATAATAGAATAAAAGAAGACGTAATAGAAAAAATTATAAAAGAAGTTATTCCTGCAAAGTACTTAGACGATAAAACAAACTTTCATGTGAATCCCACAGGTCGTTTTGTAGTGGGTGGACCGCAGGGAGACTGCGGCTTAACCGGCAGAAAGATAATCGTTGATACTTATGGGGGCAGGGCAAGGCATGGAGGTGGAGCCTTTTCAGGAAAAGACCCTTCAAAGGTTGACCGTAGCGCTGCCTATGCAGCACGTTATGTTGCCAAAAATATAGTGGCTGCGGGACTTGCGGATAGGTGTGAAGTTCAATTATCTTATGCCATTGGCGTTCCAAAGCCCGTATCTATCATGGTCTCAACAGAACATACAGCGAAGATTCCGGAGTTAAAGATTGAAGAATTGGTCGAAAAACACTTTGACCTTACGCCAAAAGGTATCATTGAACACCTAAAATTGAGACGTCCTATATACAAGAATACTGCCTGGGATGGCCATTTCGGGAGAAATGAAGATAACTTCACATGGGAAAAAACTGATAAGGCAGAAATCCTGAGAAAAGAGGCTGGTCTGTAATAGAAGCTTTATTTGATACTTTACTGTAGAAGATAACGCTGCAACTAATTTAAAAAGAACACCCTCTCCTTCATAGAAGATTCCTGACAAATAGAATAAACGGTCGCAAAACTGTGGCGAAAAGTATGGGCTGAGGCGCGTTTACATATCTTTGACTTTCGAACTGCTCGTTTTATGGCCTTTTTGAATAAACTTGAATTTTGTCAAATATTTTATAAAATCCGTTACTATACAGAAACTATAGAATAATTTTAGGAAGGAGGTCGTACCATGTATCGCGGTTTCATAGCAACACTTTTCCTTTTGCTCGTGTTCGCACTTAGTGCGGCCGAAAGACCAGAGCACTCTAAACACACTGAAGACGTTCAGGGCCTGCGCGTCCTCAACGTGCAATCGGTCAGGCAGCCAGAGAAAGGTGCGATGTCCTCTGTTGACGTTCGCGATAGGGTGAAGACGGGGTCAGGTCTTACAATATTACAGGTGGTGAAGACGTGAAGACGGGGTCAGGTCTTACAATATTACATTGTTATTTCATAGGAACGTGAAGACGGGGTCAGGTCTTACAATATTACATTGTTATTTCATAGGAATAGGTGACCCAGTTACCCATAGAGTTTTTATGGATAACACTAATAAAAACGACGATTACCCCATACAGTTTTTATGGGACAAATGGAAACACCATGACGTCCACCTAGAATAAGCATGGGCGTCATCGATGATTCTGCAGGCATCTGTAATTACAGCGACAGTTGTAAGTTTAAGATTGTTAGTTGGGTTAGAGCCCCGTGGGAGAATTTCTTTATTAGGGGGGGCTCTCATTTATATGGGGCGTTGCAGCCTTTGCAACTCATGTGTTTATCAAAAGCCAAGCAATCGATATAAGGGTAAGAAATACGTTTAACCGACACATTGTAAAAGCACTGTTTGCCAATAATATCCTGGAAGGTGAAATGTCAAAATGGCGCTTCAGTGATTATGAAAATAAAGATGGTAGTTATAAAGTAGATGACAATAAGCATCCAATTAATCTTTGGCATACTCCACGCCCATTTAATGAGGGGGATGACACAAGAGCTACTAGGTGGAATAGTTGGTTAATGAAATTCTTTTTTTGGCTGAATATCTCTGCATCGCTAACGTTTATTGCTGCACTACTATGCCCTCTTGTCACAACACCACATGTCTAACAAGCGACATTGTTCCGACACACTCCGTGTTGCTGCGTGTGCGGCACATGGCGAACGTTAGCCCGACTTTCGCTATTCGAGGTGTTTTGGCGAGCTAAGTCCTTATAAATCAATGAAAACACCTTAAAAGTCTACACTACAAATTGCTATTTCACTACTTCACGATAGTCTCCCCATTAGATGTG
>MAYW01000078.1 GCA_001723765.1 Candidatus Scalindua rubra | reverse complement strand
TAATGAGTGGGCTGATAAACTTAGAAAAAAAGCTGAAGAGATTGCAGAAGATTAAGACGATTATTAAGTATTTAGCAGAATCTGTTGCAGATGAAGATTATCTAGGTGATAATGAGTGGGCTGATAAACTTAGAAAAAAGCTGATGAGATTGATGAATTAAATAAACAATTACAATTAAAAGGAGATATAATAATGGGATATTGTTGGGCAAGTATTGAACAAGAAACAGAGCTTGATTCAATTGATGACAAGCATATTGAAAACTTTAAAACAAAGCACAATAATATTGTAGAATTATTTGAAGGTCAAGTTCTTATGAAAAAAGGGGGGTATGGCTGATTTATTTTTTTTCTTGACATGTTGTGATATCAGGAAGAATGAGTGTAGGTAGATTTGAACAAGAATTTGAAAATGAATTTGGTGTTCGGATTGAAGTGAAAATTGCAGTTAGCCAGTAATTTGATAAAAAAATTGGACCAATACGAATCAATACAACGCCTTTATCAAAAGTGACTTGGGTGGCTATGGTGTTATTGACTGCGAAGAAGGCGAAGAATTAGATATACGGTTTGAGATTTGAAGTTTCAATGCAATTTGGTTAGTAAATAACAAAATTTAGAAATAAGAGGAAAAATAATGAAAAATAATACAATAAGTGTGTTTAAAGAAAGTTTTGAAAAATGGGAAAAAATTCGAAAAGATGGCTGGAATAAATCATTTGAAACGCAAATAAATTATTTTTTCAAGATAAAAAAAAATATACCTATAATAGTAGATTACTACTCCACATTAACAGAAGAACAAAAAGAGTTTTTAAAATATCCAACATCCAGCCATTTATATTGGCGTTCTTTTGAAAATAATATTATTAGCAAAAACAATTTAATAGAACTTGCTAGAGATTCGCATAAACACCCTGGCGTCAAGGATAAGAAAATTAAGGAAGAAAAATCATTCAACTATCACAAACAACAATTAAAAAAAATAAGTGATATTGACGACCAAACTTTGGATGATTGGATAACTGAAGAAAAAAATGCACATAGCAAGGTTGACCACTATTTAGAGCAAAGTAAAAAATATTATGCCATGTTAATTGAAGATGAAAAAATCGAAAAAATAATTGATATAATTGTGGATACTTTAAATGTCAATTCGACGAAATCTTCAATTGGATCAAATAAAAAATGTATAAATATGGGAGATGGTATTTATTATGTTTTTGAATTATTTATACCAATAAAAGAAAATAATTTATTGGAAACTGAAAAAAAAATTAAAAATACAAGATTTATTAAATTTGGCATAGTTGGGGAAGTCTTTGGTTTTTACAATCTGACCAGAGACGGGTTTATATATAATAATATAGTCGCAAATTTTATAAAAGAAAAATTTAATGTTAAGAAAGCAACAAAACCGTCCGATATATCAGTAAAATATTATGAGTTTAGAGAAATCTATAAAGAATGTTTTAAAAATTATTTGGAAGTTGAAATAATTAATAAAAAAATAAGTGGTGAAGGATTAAGATTGTCAAAAGGTGAATTAGAAAATGTGCAATTAAGTTTGCAAACAGATCAGTTCATTAGTTGGTTTGAAAGAGTAAATACTCCAGATAAATCAAAAAAAGCTGATCCATCACGTGGCCAAAATAACAATATGAATAAAACCCCCTCCAACTTCATCCTTTATGGCCCACCCGGAACGGGTAAAACCTATAAAACGGTTGATATTGCTGCCTGTATTATTGGTGGTAGTAGGGAAAAAACTGATACTGTTGAAAAAATTATTGATGTAGATAAAATATATGGTAATGATGATGAAAAAGAGTTTCATAAAGACAATACAACTACATTTAATGATGGACTTAATAATGGGCGAATCCACTTCGTCACTTTTCATCAAAATTACTCTTATGAAGAATTTGTAGGAGGTTTACGTCCAGATGAAGATACAAATGATAAATTGAGATTTAAGTGGAAACCCGGCATATTCATCAAAGCATGTGCAGAAGCACTAGAATTGGCTCGAAAAGATGGCGAAGTTTGGTCGGAAGAGACGGAAAGTAATGATAAAATAAAATCTCCAGAAGATTGGTTTTTTGAAGAATGTAAAAATTATAATCCAGATAATTTCAAATATGGTACAAACAAGCAAAATGATAAATTACCCAAAGTGGTTCTCATTATTGACGAAATTAATAGAGCCAATATTTCCCGGGTTTTTGGGGAGTTAATTACACTCATCGAAGGTGATAAACGCATTGGTGGAAAACATCAGCTAATTCTTACATTACCCAATGGTAAAAAGTTTGGTGTACCAGCAAATCTAATCATTATGGGCACCATGAATACGGCAGATAAATCACTGGCTTTGTTGGATGTGGCATTGCGAAGACGATTTGAGTTTAAAGGCTTATTTCCAAAAGAGAAGTTGGTTAAGGATAAAACTCTAAATAAAATATTCCAAGATTTGAATCAACAAATTTTACTTAAAAAGAAAAGTTCAAATTTGTTAATAGGGCATTCATATTTTATGGATAAAAACGAAGATGATCTTGAAACTATTTTTAATAAAAAAATTATTCCATTACTCAATGAATATTTTATGGGGAATAGGGAAAATGTAGAAAAACTATTAGCGGGAATTGTGGCTACTGGTATTGATGCAAATGGTGTTTTAAAATGTATTAAGGTTCCTCCAAAAAACACGGAACCAGATAATGGAAGTGAAAACCCGGAAGGTGAATCATCAATTGACGCCAATTAATCTATTTGAATATAAATGGGGTGATTTTCCTGCGAATTTTAAGGAGCGGGAAAAAGACTTTGAATCCTTTTTAGATGATATCTGGAAAGATCGTCCTAAAGTAGAAAATTGGTATAGTGACGAAATTGATGAGCCTGAAACAGATAAAAGTAAACAGCGGTTCATTCGATTTAGAACCAAGGAATTTTCTCCACGAAATTATGTGGGTGTCATTAGATATGATGATACGGAAATTAATCTTCTTCCCAAAATATTCTACGAAGAGGGCAAGAATCCAAAAGATTATGATGTTGAAAATATCCATCTTCATATTCTGTATTGGTTGAGTTATAATAAAAAGATTCAATTTCCAAAATCTTTATCAGATTTAGATAGTATTAAAATTGATAGCTTTTTTGAAATTCTTATTTGGATGTTTGCCAAATACACCAGAGAAGCCCTAAACAAAGTTTTGTATCAAAATTATCACGAAGTAAATCAGGATAATAATTATATCAAAGGTCGCTTGGATATAAACGGATATATAAAAAATAATATCACCACTGGCAATTGGCAACGCATCACCTGCGATTATGATTCATTTGACATTGATAATCGATTCAACAGAATAATAAAATATGTATCAAAAATGCTCTTGGCACATACAGAAAATAGCACAAGTCAGAAACTACTTTATGACATTGTATTTCTGTTAGATGATGTAGAAGATACCCCCATGACACTTGATGATTGCGATAAAGTGCATTTAAATCCATTCTATAAAGAACTGAATGCAGTGCTTGATTATTGTAAATTATTATTATCCAACAGTATGGTTTATTCTTACAAAGACGAATTTGAAGTATTTGCCTTTTTACTCCCTATGGAAAAGATATTTGAAGATTTTGTAGGTGGATTTTTGGAAGAGAATCCTTGCAACTCCGCAGAGTTGGTTAAATGGAATATTCAATCACAAAAACCACAATATAATCTTTCAAAAGATCCTGAAGCATTTACAATGAAACCCGATATTTACTTAACAAAAACGGATGACGAAAATTCCAAAATGATTATTGATACCAAATATAAAATTTTAGAATGTGATGATAGTAAAATGGGTGTTTCACAACCTGATATGTATCAGATGGTATCATACGGGATTCGGTATGAAGTAAAGGATATTGTGTTGTTATATCCATCAGACAAAACATACACCGTGGCTACTAGTAAACATTATAAACCGATTTCAGAATTTGTTGTTGAAGATAAGTTTACGATATGTGAAGAAAATAAGGATGATGGTAAAAAAATCACTATTAGTGTTCATAAACTTCCTATAATTACTGAAAATAATAAAGATGAGAAAAGGGATTTTAGTTATTCTGTATTAAGAAATAATTTGGATAGCCAAGTTTCAGAAAGATTAAATAAAATTTTACTTTTGGAAAAAGAATGAATCAAATTTCCACCACACTTCACTCAATCGCATCTGATATCTACAAAGAATTAGGGTCAGGTTTTGATGAAGTGCCATTACAGAGTGCTTTGGCTATTGAATTCAGAGAGCGGAAAATTCCTTATTTGAAAGAAGTAAATATTGAATTGTTCTATAAAGGGCAGAATATTGGCACGGCTATTCCTGATTTTGTGCTGCTTCCGTGTAACCGTAAAAACTGGACAGTCAAAACGCCAATTATTTTGGAATCAAAAGTGGTTCCATTGTTAAAAAAAGAGCAATATCGTCCAATACGCCTGTATCTTAAATCTATGCCCCAAAACAAAATCCTATTTTGCAAAAATAACCAAAGGTTTTTACTTCGGTTTGGAAAAACAGAAGACTATTCGGATGGGAAAGAAACAAAAGTGGATGAGCCGGTAACATTGGAACTCTGGCAATACAGTCGGAAAAAAGATAAAATGAAATTAGTTTCTAAACTGCCAAAGGTTTCGAAATGAAGAACAAAAATGAAATTGGATAGACCAGAACTGGTATTAGAAACAAAGGTGACCCGGAAAACAGGATGGCTGTATTTTTTGAATAAATATGGCGATATATGTCGAGGGAAAATGGGTGCGTTAATCAGTGTTAACCCCGCGCGATATGCCAAACCGGAATTAGTAGAAAGCACAAAAATCAAACGAAAAAAAGGATATCTTTATCGAATAAATGATGATGGAGATATTATTCGTCAACTCATTTTATAAATAGCGAGGGATCAATAATGGCAAGACCTTTAAACTTCAAAATCGGCACACACGTTTATGACCTTGTGCCCTTAAAATTAGACAGAAAAAAACTCTACGGCTGGAGCGAAAAAAATCGTGCTTGATTCGCAAGATGAGTCCTGCAATGTTTTGACACTTTTTCAGGATAAATCCATGATCATCCCCAAAGGCGGAACGGGCCTTGGCTCTGTCAGTGAGAACGGTGAGTGGATTGAAAAATCTGACATGATGTATGTGAACGAAGACGGATCACCGGCGGATTTGGTTCCATCCAGCTATGATGGTGAAATTGAACTGAAAGAGACCGTTTCTATTGAATTTTTATTAGAACATAATATTACGTCTATCTATTCCCTACAGGGAGAGGAAAATCATCCTGATTTTGTAAAAGCTGTTGCAGAGAATAAAGATGTTTTCACTTTTGTTTTTAATTACCGTGCCGATTATGAAGGTGACCCGGCATTTGTAATAGAAAATGAGGGTGAAGTGTTTGTGCTTGTGGGCAAAAAGATAGAATTTGAATTTATCGGTTTGGACGGCGCTGGTGCTCTGGATGAAGATGAACCCGAAACAGAAGATGTCGAAGATGAATTTGACTTCGCTATGATGTAGGAGGAATGATGAGAAAAATTAATTTAGCCAATGCGAAAAAACGGGATGCCATTTTAGGGTTCGAAGCAAAGCCAACTCGGCCTAAAGTAAAACAAGTCCTAAAAGATGGGTCGGAAAAAAAGAATGTCAAAATTCTGAAATCTACGCTTGAGACAGATATATCGGAATTGTCCAAAACATTTACTGATTTAGAAGATCTTTCACAGGAAATTATTAAATCCGAAATAGAATGTGATATTGAAACAACAGGATTAATGTTGGGGGCCACAAAAAAAATATATGCAGGAAAAAATAATAAACCTGTTTTTAATGTCAAGCTGATTGAGGTGGTTAAAGATCATAAAGGTGAAGAAAAGTCGCGAAAACCATTAGAGCAAAAAGAATCAAATGTGGCAAATGATAGCCTTCCAATTTCTTGGAGTGGAAAATTAATGCCCAAGGCAATGGCGATAAAAAAAGTTTGTATTTGCGAAGCATTATCAAATTCGACATGTGAATGGGTTAACCTATGATTTTTATTTGATATGGCAAAAGAACTCCACGATAAAAATGCACTCATGTTTGTGGGTGGTGGACAAAAGGGAAATGAACCTTTAATCCTTACCACCGGCGGAACGCCTTACCGGGGATTTTTGGAAGGTAGAGTAAAAGACGACACCTATTGCCTGATTCTTCATTTAACAAATTTAGAACTAAAGGAGTTTGCAAAATGAACGATATTCAGCAAAAAGCAATCCATTATAAGCGGAAAGTTACCGGCAGTTTTATAGCCATTACGCAGGAGGACATTTCGTCCAAAATCAGTGGCGAAAAAGTTTATATCACAACAAAAATTGATGGTGAATTCAATCTGCTTCATTATGATGGAAAGGAAGCTGTTTTGGTAAATGGTAGTGGAAAAACAAAAGATAATCTGCCACTTCTTAAGTCCGCAGCAAAGTTACTAAAAGATCAGAAAGTTAAATCTTTAACGGTTCCATGCGAACTGCACTTAAATACAAAAGATCATCGGTGCAGAGTCTCTGAAGTGATGTCTGCCATCTCAAATAAGAAGGATGCATTAACCATTTCACCCTTCGATATTGTGGAACTTGATGGAGAAGATTATGCTGAAGATGATTATGAGAAAACGATCGGAAAGCTCACAGAATTATTTAAAAACAATGATAAAATAAATCCGGTTGAGTTTCTATCTGCACCTTCTGCAGGCGTTAAAGAAATTTATAATGATCGTGTGGGTGAAAACGGCGCCGAAGGATTGGTAATCAGATTTCCTGATATGCCCATTGTTTACAAGATGAAACCGCTTCATACCATTGATGCGGTTGTAATCGGATTTACGGAAGGGTCGGATAAAAATGTCCGCGATCTTTTATTTGCATTGCAAAAAGAAGACGGCAGTTTGGTGCAAATTGGCAGAACGGGCAATGGATTAAGTGTTGATGAACAACATAGTTTTTACAAAACATTGAGCAAAGATATTGTTGAATCATCCTACATAGAAACGGATGGGCGACGTGTGGCATTTCAGATGGTGAAACCGACTACAGTTGCTGAAATAACCGTGAATGAATTGTTAACGGAAAATTCAAAAGGGATCATCAAAAACTATGTGTTGGAATATGATGAAAAAAGCGGATATTCATTCTCATCGAGCATTGATGGCGTTAGTTTAATCCACCCGGTATTTAAAAGAACCAGAGATGACAAGCAGGTGAATGATCATGATATTCGATTTTCTCAAGTGACAGATATTGTTTTTCTTGATCAATCAAAAGCCGGACAGGCAAAAGATCTTCCCAAGAGTGATGTCATTTTTAGGGAAGTATTTACCAAAACATCCAAGGGAAAGACCAATGTGCAAAAGTTCATTGTATGGAAAACGAATAAAGAAAAAGCGGATGATGGTTTTCCGGCTTTTGTCATGAATTACACTAATTTTAGTCCGACACGTAAGGCGCCATTAAAAAAGGATGTAAGAATATCAAATAGTAAAAAACAAATTATGGCTTTGATAGATGGATTCATGGAAAAGAATATTAAAAAAGGCTGGGATAAAGTATCATGAGACAATCACCATTTTACCTAACTAAATCACGATTTAAGAGTGCCTTGGAATGCCCGACTAAATTATACTACACGGGCAAAGATGTGTATGCGAATACGATGGAGGAGGATGAATTTCTCATGGCTCTGGCCGAGGGCGGTTTCCAAGTGGGAGAATTGGCTAAATACTATCACCCCGGCGGGTATGACATCACTTCGTCGGAGTATAAAGAACCCCTAGAGGAAACAAATAAATTATTGCAGCAGGAAAATGTAATCCTCTATGAACCGGCAATCCAGTTTGAAAATTTCTTTATTCGTGTGGATGTGCTGGTAAAAACTGGGAATAGAATTGATCTGATTGAAGTCAAAGCCAAATCGTTTAAATCTCGTGAAGAATTCTTTTCTAAAAAAGGATTCATTGATTCCCATTGGCGGCCATATCTATATGATGTCGCTTTCCAAAAATGGGTCACAGAACAAGCGTTTCCCGAATGGGAAATAACCCCATATCTGATGCTGGCTGATCAAAATAAAAGAACTTCCGTTGATGGGTTGAACCAACTTTTTATGGTTGAAAAAAATGCAAAAGGGAGAAAAAGTGTAAAGGTCAATGAGGATATAACAAAAGAACTGTTGGGAGATGAGATTCTTGTAAAAGTAAACGTTTCTAATTTGATTCAAATGATTTGGGATGGGAAAGATATTGATCCCGCCAAAAAGTCAATTGAGGACCAAAGGGATTTTGCGGATAGAGCACGATTATATGCAAAATATTATAAAGATGATGAGCGTTATCCTATTACATTGGGACTAAAGTGCAAGCACTGTGAATTTAATAATGGAAGTAAACCGGAATTGAAAAGTGGGTTTGAAGAATGCTGGGAATCTGTATATCCCAATTTTAACCCGAATGAACCCCATCTGTTCGATATATGGAATTTTAGGAAATCGGCTAAACTTATTGACAAAGGTCTCATTTACCAAAAAGACATTTATGAGGGTGAATCCGTAAATGAACTCAATCCACGGCAGCTCTTACAGGTCGAAAAGACAGTCAATAGATCCAACACTGAAGATATCAAAACGGAATTGTTTGCAGAAATGGAAAGTTGGGATTTCCCACTTCATTTTATTGATTTTGAAACAAGCATGGTTGCTATTCCTTTTTATAAGGGTAGGCATCCGTATGAACAAATTGCGTTTCAGTTTTCCTGCCATACGCTTTACGAAGATGGAAAAATTGAGCATGTAGAATGGATAAAAACGGAACAAGGCAAGTTTCCTAACTATTGTTTTGTGAAAGCATTAAAAAGTGTTTTGGATAAAGATGAGGGAACGATCTTTCGTTATGCCGCTCATGAGAATACAGTATTGCGCCAGATACAAGAACAAATGATAGATGACAATGAAGAGCGGTTTGAAGAATGGATAGAGTGGATTGAGTCTATTACAGAATGGAAGGATGAAGATACAAAGGGGGAATTTAAAGGCGAACGGAACATGGTGGACATGCTAAAATTAATTCGGGATTATTATTATCACCCTGCCATGGGCGGTTCTAATTCTATTAAAGCGGTATTGCCTGCCATTTTTTCAACAAGTGAGTTTATTAAAAACCGATATCAAAAGCCGGTAGGACATGGCATAAACCTGAAAGATATGATTCTTTGGGAAATGAATAATGCAGAAGGAATTCCTTATGATCCTTATAAACTGCTGCCGAATAAATATGATGAATTAGATTTAAGCCAGGAAGAAATACTGTTTGAAGGTGGAAATATCCAGGATGGTGCTGGGGCGCTCATTGCTTTTGGCAAAATGCAGTTTACGGCAATGGGAGCGACGAAAGAGCAGCACTAAAATCAGCTTTGCTTCAGTATTGCGAACTGGATACACTTGCTATGGTCATGATTTATGAGCATTGGAATTCGTTAAAATGAATTGTGCTTTGTTATTAACTTCCCAAAGAATAAAAACAGCATTTTTCAAAAGAGACTTAACAAACCAATTAGCTATGGCGAAGCATTCGCTAAATGTGATTGGGTAATTAACAGAGAATAAAAAAAGGAGCAAAAAAATGCAAAACGTAACAACAGTATCCTTTGCTATAGAATTTGAAATTGAAACTGATGATGGTTATTATTGTGCCAAAGAAAGTTTTCTCCAACAGCTTGACGAAATAAAAAAGTGGATAGTTAATGACGACTTTTTTGAATTAGCAAAACACGACGGGGACGATCTTTATTCAAGAACAGAAAAAGAGAAGTATTTTGAAGAATTAAAAGTACATATACTCAAGTCAGAGAATAGTATGGGGCAAGTTTCTATAAATCTTGACAACGAGATAGTATTGGGGGACTATGGCCCGGAGCTTGATGAAGGAATATTAGAATTCCCACAATCTTTTTCAACCAGTGATGGTTTTTTACTTAATATAATCGCAAATCACCCATCATCTATTGAAGAAATATTAGAAGAAAAAAAAGAGTGGTTAGATAAAGTTGAAATGTTTGATTTCAATTATGGTTATTGGTGCGGATAGTGGAATGGCAAATCGTATAAATAATCACATATTGGCTATCGGGTGTACTAAAGATATCAAAGCTCTAAACCAATTATTGGAAAACATTGAAAAAACGATAGAAGTTTTATCGCAAGGTATTTTCCGAATTTGTAATCCCGGTAAAGTATTTCATCCAGAAGATGAAGAATTTGATATAATTCCATTTGAAGGCAGAAAACATTGGGCGTGGGATATTGCCTTCGGTAAAGATGCCGTGTTAAAAGTACCAGCACGATCACGTGTATCCTGGGGATTTGAGTTTTTAGTGGGTGCTGATCCTAATAAAATGGAGATAGAATCGAATGAAGAGTGTCTTTTGTTTTGTTATCAATCACTGGATACAGATCCGGAATTCAATCATCTTTCAAAAATGTTTCCCGATGTTAATTTTAAAATCTACGTTGATGGAGAACTTCAATCTGGGGGTACTTACATTACCTATGGCTTTAAGGATGGTGTTGAATATAGAAAATGGGATGATCCTGTATTTAGTGCGAATAATTGATACAGTATAAAAGGATACCATCGATAATTAACAATAAAGGAATGTATAATGAGTTCAAAATTTATTATTGATGATCTTAAATATTTAATAGGCAGGTCTCTAAAACAACAATGGGATAAGAATTATAAATATTTTAAATATAATTTTGGACTTCGATTGAACCAGTATGCTATTGGGAAAAATTAGAAAAAGATCTTGAAGATTATTAAGATTATATAGAAAATTGAATATTACTCAAAAGCCGGTAGGACATGGCATAAACCTGAAAGATATGATTCTTTGGGAAATGAATAATGCAGAAGGAATTCCTTATGATACTTATAAACTGCTGCCGAATAAATACGAAGATTTAGATTTGGATCCGGAAGATATTTTATTCGAAGGCGGAAATATCCAGGATGGTGCTGGGGCGCTTATTGCTTTTGGTAAAATGCAGTTTACTGAAATGCAAGAGGATGAAAGGGAAGCTTTAAAAGAAGCACTATTACAATATTGCGAACTGGATACGCTGGCTATGGTCATGATTTATGAGCATTGGGGTTCGTTGAAATGATTAATATTTTCATTCGTAAATGTGTTTAAGATGAAACAGGTTATTTCAAATAAGAAACAGTCAATAAAATGATCAAAACTGAAGTGAAAGGGGAATAAAATGTCTAATACTCAACAAACTATTTTCGAGATAATCCAAAATAAAACTGATGAGTTAAATAAGAAAAATAATACTGTATCGTGGAAAAAATTTATTGGTGATTATTTTGTAAGAGTCATTATAGAATTTTTGAATAAAGAGATTCCGGAAGGGTATCAGATAACAGAGCCTAACTCTTATATAACTGGCTACCCAATTGAATACGATCTATTAATTGTAAAGACTGGTTCGAAACCTGAAAGGTTTACCCATTCATTTGATCCAAAAGATGTTCACCTTGGGTTGGAGCTAAAAATGAATGGGATCTATGGAAGGAGAAAGGATTTGGTAAAAAATAATCATAAAGTGAAAAATATCTTTGACATAGTTAAAAAAAAACATCCCCATATTAATTTTGTTTACCTTACTTTTAGTGAGGCGACTAACCCAAAACGGACTGGCTCTATTGATTATCTTAAAATAAATAAGAACGTTATTGGGAAAGACTATGGTGTGTTCTGCTTAAGTGATAGCCGACGACAAACAATTACCGCTGAATTAGAATATGATTGGGATAAGTTTGTGGAGGAAATTAACCGATCATTAATAATGAAATAATAATCTATAACGACACTATATGACATATTAAGCATATAACTTCTTGTAGAAATAGGAGATAAAAATGAAACAAGAAGCAGAAAAAAGAGAGCCCATGCCTTCAGTCTTGAAGCATGTTAGAGAACAAAACCCAACTTTTTCAAAAGATGAAGCCATTAAGGAAGCATTGGCGATGGAAGATCGTTACAATGAATCGAATAAAGAGCGTGATGCAAAAAGAAACGCCGAATTCCAAAAGCAGTGGGAGCGAGCTTTGACAAGAGAATCGTATAATACAATGTTTGAATATATGGATGGGTTAGGTGAATAATAATGAATAAAGAATTCCACATAAAATCACCTTCTGATATTGGTAAACAAAATCAAAAAGTATCGGCTGAAGATATTAGAATTATCAAATCCTTATTAGGAAACAAGAAGCGAAAACCAAGCAGCCATTGCCTATTATGCAAAAAGACGATAGAAGAAATTGGTGGTAAACGTATTATTGCACAAAAAACGTTGGGGATATATAATTCAAAAATATACCGGGGTGGCGGTGATCCTGATTTCCCGGAATTAAGTATAAAATTAGATGATGCCAATTATATTGTACTTTGTGGTAAAAAAGGGATGTGGACTGATGAATTAATCGAGAAAGTAAAAGAGATTTATCTCAATGATGAGTGTCCCTGGTTCTGCCAAAAATGTGTGGGCAAAACATGTCATATTTGTGGAGAAATATTGAACAATCCTATTGGGTCAGATGTAATCTATGACGATGGATGCATATCTCATGTTGCCATATTGGGATATAACCCGGGTTGTGTTAATGAGTCCTGCGAAAATTATAAAAAGTGGAGTAAATAAATGAATATTCTCCGACAATTAATTTTATGCGTATGTATTTTCGCTGTTAATGGCTGTGATGCAATAGATCCAAATACACAAAGTGACGTAGAAAATAAAATCATAATGACGATTGAACCCCGATTGAATATGGATGAAAATGGATATTACCATTTAACGCTTGATAGAAATGATTGGCAGACCATTCATAGAATCAGTGGTCACTTAAACTATGATGACGGTTTACCAGCTGAATTGATAAAGGTTTATTGGTCATCCAACCTGTATTGGTATTTAAATGATACGTTGGGTTATATCGTCCATGAAGGGCTAACAGATGATTTAGTCTATGTTAGCTACGATACGACCTACATTACAGGATTTAACGGTATGGAAGTACCTACATCCAACCAAGCCAGTTATAGCAATGCTGAAGGTGAAGTAAATAATATGATTGCACCGGTTAAAATTATGGTAGGGGATACCATGAGACTTGCCTGGAGTTATTATGACTATGAACTAAATGAAGGATTAATCAGGATAGTACTAGAGTGATTATTCATTGAATTCAATTTTTGGTCAAGTCTAAAATGTTCTTTAATGTGGTCCCTCCGCAATGAACAGCCAAAATCTACCCATCATCCCACAAACAAAAAACCCCACGAATGTGGGGCTTGATTTAATCGTAATCTCCTTTAAGATTATTTCTCCAAATTTTATCTTCGTAGGGATTTTCACAACGAAGGTTTAATAATTAATAAAAATAAATTTTGAGAATATCGCCTAATTTTTAAATCTATAGTTAAAATAATATATTGGGGAAAATTTGTGAAAATCAAAGTTTAGTTATTTGAATTAATACAATCATTGTATAAATTTTACAAATACTAATTTGGTTCACAACCTTTTTATGGAAGAAAAATTTAATATTTTAGAAGATTGTTTTGATAAAGATTTGGTTGATCTTTCTATGCAATTTCAAAAATTATTGAAAGAATCTAACAAAGTTCCTCTAATTGTTTTTGATGGTGAAAATAATTATGAAAATTCAATTGTTTTGGGCTCAGCAAATGTAGACTACTTGTCAATAAAGTCAATCTATGAACAATTGGATCACTATCCCTTAAAACGAGGTCCATTCTTTTATATGTCTCAGGCGGATATTTATTGGCCATCAACAGGTGGTTCGATTGACACTTACATTATATTTACTCAAGATGGTTTTATTTGTAATCATTGGGCTAAACAAAGTGAACCGGTTTTAATTCGTTGGGATGCATTTTCTGGTTTAAAGAAAACACATGATTCAGAAGTAAACTTTGATTGTATTCATCTTTTGCAGGGTAGCGCTGGTATTGAAATTTATATTAATGCAACGACAGGAAGTGTTAAAAGCGGGAACCATGATGAAGCGCAGCTTCTTACCAATTTTGGATATTCTTCTCTTGAAACTATGTGGACATATATAGAAAAAAATCGTAATGCATCCTACGATAGCTTTCCGATGGAACTTTGGTATTGGATTTTAAAATTTGAAGATATTAAAATAGATTAATCAAGGATAATAATTCTAATTAAGAAAATTATAACTTTTCAATCTTTTAAGTAATTTCGCCATACTTCGCATGTTTTATCTTTACTCTCTTTAATAAAATATAAATACCCTTTTTCTCTTTGGATATTAAGTTTTAATACTTTATTGGGAGAAGCATATATCGGTTTACCACCTTTATCTCTTCCAATCATTCCGCACATGCGTGCTTCAGCTAAATCACCATCTTTATCTAAAATATATAGTAAACCTTTCTTCTTCTTATAATTAGTGGATACTATATGTTCTTCAATTTTTTTATTGGGCACTGGTTTTTATGGGAAACATTGGAAAATGATTGTGAATTTGGGGAATTTAAGATTCCAAGATTTTTAATCCACTTTCACATCTACATTCCAAGCCTTTGCTAGTGCGTTTATGAGATGTTTTTCCGTATCGTCGAAATTCCCGTCAGCTTTAGCTAAAGACATTGCATCCTTCAGAAGAAGTTCCAGGGGTTTATGCTTCTTATCGACGCTGTCTGCCCACGCTTCCGCACATTTAATTGTAAGGGTTTGAACTTTCTTCAACCCCTCTTCAGTGGGATTTGGAACACCAAGATCCATTAGATATTCACTCTGTACTTCCCGATAAACACTATCCCAGTCAGGAACTCCATCAAAATATTTCTCTGCTACCCTGATAGATTCCTCTTTTTCCTCGTCGGTTACTTTCCAATCAGTAAGATGAGAAAAACCAAACAAAAATACATTAAGGTGTGTGCATTTGTCCAATTTTCAGCCATGTTATTTCTCCTTTTTATTTGTTTTGTTGGGCCAGTTCAGTTTTGGTCATATCCAAATCTACCCATCATCCCACAATCCCACAAACAAAAAACCCCACGAATGTGGGGCTTGTGGGTGTTACTTATCCTTTGCTGGTCGAACTTTCACCTGATGACCTGATTGAAGGATACAAGATGGGCGCTGAAGAATGGACATCACAATATCCAAAAGGGAATTATGAATTGCTTATTGCTACCTTAAAGTCAATGTGTAAAAAAGAAGTTGTTGTTACTCGTGAAGGCAATAATTTTATTTACTTCAATATAAATAACATTCCATATCAACCTGAATATGGTGCAAGACCCATAAATAGATTAATTCGTAGAGATATATTGTCAGAAGTATCCAAGTATTTGTTGGAGAATCCTAATGTGGAATCTATAAATATAAAATACGATAATGGAGTAATTGTGAGTGGGTAAAACTGTGATTTATCCCTGTTAAGCAAGGTTTTTTTGTTTGCGGGATAATGGATAGATTTGGATAGGAGTAAAAAGAGATAATATTATGGGATTTGATCTAATCGGCAAAAGAATTGATAATAGTCACACATCAGATGCAGGATTTGTTTTCCCTGTTAGTATTATAATTAATGGTGTTAACTACGATAGTTTGGATGACTATTTAGAATCAAGAGGTCTGCCAAAAAATTCCATTAAATTTAGTTGCAGTAATAGAAATTGGCATACAATTTGGCAATATGTGCAGTATGCTAATGAACTTGTAAATGAAGAATTTAAATTTAAAGGTAATGAATATGATTTTGAAGCAGGTGAATCAAATTCTGGCCATTTTATAAGTGAAGAAAAGGCAAATAGTCTTCACGACTGTTGTAAAAATGGGATGGAATGCAGTTATTTTGATCAATATATTGAAGATGAATGTACATGGGCAACAAAAGATGATGAAAAAACAATTCTCGAAATGATAGAAAGATTTATGGTCTTTTGTAAGGAAAGCCAAGGTTTTATAATTATTTAAAGACCATAAAATGATTGATGAGAGTTACAATGAAGCCAATAAAGAGCGTGATGAAAAAAGAGAGAAAGAATTTCAAAAAGAATGGGATAATCCTTTGCAATCCGAAAATGATGCGATTGCATTTGAGTATCTTTCAGGTGATGAATTAGTGGAATATTTTAAAGGCAGGAAAGAAGAAGTTTAAGACAGAATTAAATTTGGAGTAATTGGATGATAAAAAAAGATTTCAATGCCATTTATAAGAGCATTAGCAGTGTAAGCATGCATCAATTCCCTGAAGAGACTCTTCGAAGTATGTATGAAACATTTAGCTATAAGCAAAAGGAACTTCTTGATGAATTAAAGATCATGGAAAAAAACCAGAAGGAGAATCTGGATGCGCACGATGGCCTCCAAGTGGAAAATTTTAGGGTAAAAGCAAAAAAGGTACAGTCTCAGTTCAATGAAATTGAAGATGAGAAAGCCAGAATATGGAAAGTTCTGCAAGAATGCATCTTAAAGGATAGGTTAATTACCAGATTTGGCAGTTCGTGGCTGGTGAACCTTAAAGAAACATTCATTATGGTCTTGATTTTGTTTGTATTGTCGCTTCTGTTTTATGATTTAACACACCCTAACCTGTCACTGGAAATAAAAAGGCTGTTTTTTTTCATAGATACGGGTTGTTGCATAATATTTTTGACTAACTTTTTTTATGAATTACGATTAGCAGATTCTAAAAAGTGGTATTGGAAAAGCCACATCATTGATCTTGTGACATCAATTCCATTACCTGCTGACTTGCGGATATTAAGGACAGGAAGAGTATTGCGTCTGGCAAGATTGGTGAGGCTGGTAAGACTTTTGCGTATATTACGATTATTCAGGATTATCTTCTTCTTCTGGAAAGGGATGGATCAGATTTCTAAAGTTTTGGATGTGAAACTTATGAAGAAATCTTTTTTCTTAGCGATAATTGTTCTGGTAGGCGGAGGTGTGATCATATACTTTGTAGAAAGTGGCGCAGGTAAGGGTGTTTCAGATATTAATGAAAGTATCTGGTGGAGCTTTACTACATTGGTAACAGGTGGCTTTGCTGATATCCACAATCCACTCACTGGCGCTGGCAGAATTCTTACGGTTATTCTGATTATTGCGGGAATGATAGTTGTTGGTGTTTTTACGGCTACTCTTACATCTATTTTGGTGGGCGATGAATCAGAAGAAATAAATTCATTGAAGGATGAAATTAATAATAAGATGAACAAATTAGATAAAAAGATATCTAAACTAATAAAGGAGCGATAACATATTATATTATCATTATCGTTATATCCTTTTTCTGTATATGTTACCAGCCGCCGCCCCTTCCCAGAGTGTACATGAATTCAGCGCAGGCAGGCCCGGTCAGGTAGAGACAATTTCAGTTATTCATAAAGGATATTTTCAATTTGAATCAAACTTCACACCTACATACGGAGGTGGGAGCGTTCCCGAGTAGGAGACTGGGCTGCCCGCCCTCATTCTTCGGGAGCCAGCCTGCCCGACAGATTGCAGGCGGGGAAGCAGGCACCATTATTGGTAAGGCCCATAAACAGGCCATTGTCTCTCTGACAGAAAGAAAATCCGACCTTGCCCTGATTTACAAAGTGGATCGACCAACGAAAGAGAACACAGAAATAGCCATCAAACGATTGTTGGAATCTATATCTGATCAAGTGTTTACAATTACTTCGGATAATGGAAAAGAGTTTGCCAATCAAGAGAAAATCGCAAAAGGACTGAAATGTAACTTTTATTTTGCTCATGCGTATTCATCCTGGGAAAGAGGAACCAATGAAAATACCAATGGTCTTATTCGCCAATATTTTCCTAAAAACAGGGACTTTAGAACCATAACGGACAAGGAGTTACTCCACGCCATGAAAAGACTTAACAATCGTCCAAGAAAAAGACTTGGGTACAAAACGCCCAATGAAGTATTTTTTGGAGAATCACACACTGTTGCACTTACTACTTGAATCCAGGAGGAAATATTTACAGAATATTTTCATTTTTTGATAAAGGGAATTTGGTTGTTCTTGGTAATGCTTTTCAAAAGAAAACGCAAAAAGTACCAAGGAAAGAAATAGAAAAAGCATTAAAAATAATGAAGGAGTACTTCGATGAAAAAAAATAAAGATATTACCACATTAGATGAAATCCTCGATAATAAATATGGTAAAAGGGGAAATGAGAAGCGTGAAAAGTGGGAACAAGAATTTGAAGCGTTCCGACTTGGCGTTTTACTTGAAGAAGCACGAAAAAAGCTAGGTTATACCCAACAAGAGTTAGCCGATAGATGCGGTACCAATAAATCATATATTTCTCGAATTGAGAATAATGCCAGTGATATCAGATTATCAACTCTCATGAAAATAATCCAGGAAGGACTTGGCGGTCATTTAAAATTGACTCTTCAACTCTGATAATATTCAAATTATATTTTGAGTTAGACGTTTATCCATAACTAAACCGCTGACCCAAACAATACACAAATAACAAAAAAGTAGAATAAGAGGTTTAGGTATTTTAATAAATGCCCTAAATTTCATTATGAGTCAACTTACACTAAAATTAAAAAACAAAGACGCATAAGCAAGAACTCGAGCCACTGTTACACCGGCAGTACCACTTAAAATAATCGTAAGATTATTCTCAAACCCTGCAGGTGACTGTGGGGTTTTCTGTATCTACTCGTGGTTACGACTACTTACAGCAATATTCACTCCTAATATTACATCTCAATTATTACGATTATTTTATGATATATTTACCAATCCTGATGGTTATTCGTTCAAAAATAGTAAAAGTATCAGATTCTCTGGTTTTTGGCATAGCTACGCTATGATTGGATGATGGGAAAAATTGTTGAAAAAGTGTATATATAGCTTGCATAGTGTCAGAAAATACACTAATTTATAATGACAATAAAACGAGAGATAATAATGAAAACAATAGCAGACAGTATATACAATAGAATTTTAAAGAAAGGTAGAGGGTGGGTTTTTACTCCTTTTGACTTTCAGGATTTGGGTTCGCGAGAATCTATCGATCAGACTTTATCTCGCTTGGCAAAGAAAGAAAAGATTCGCCGAGTTACTCAAGGGGTATATGATTATCCCAAAATCAGTCGTTTTGGAGAAATACCTACATCTTTAATGTTAGTTGCTAAAGCAATAGCGAGAAGTACACAAACTAAAATACAAGTATCTGAATCTTATGCTGCAAATGTATTGGGATTATCGAATCAAGTTCCTGCAAAAATCATTTTATACACCGATGGCACTAGAAGGGTTCGTAAGGTTGGAAAACAAAAGATAATTTTTAAACAAGCAACACCAAAAAAACTCGTTGGTGCTGGTAAAATGTCTGGTCTTGTAATTCAGGGTCTACGGTATTTTGGTAAAGACAGAATCAATGAGAAAGTTATAAATAGACTAAAAGATATTCTTAAACAAAGAGATAAAGAATTACTACTCAAAGAGAAATATGCAACCCCTATTTGGATGCAGTCAGCCATCAATCAAATTGCTGGACAAGTATAAATGGATAAAATTGCAAAATTATCTATCGAAGACAGGAATCATATTTTTCTACAATCGGCTATTGAGATAGAAAATATCCCACTGATTACAGAAAAGGACTTTTGGGTTGTTTGGGTAATGAAACAAATATTTGGTCTTGGCGACATTTCAAAACATCTTATCTTTCGTGGTGGAACGAGCCTATATAAAGCACATGCAATTGTAAAAAGGTTTTCTGAAGATGTGGATCTGGGTATAGATTATAAATACTTTGGTTTTTCTGATAATAAAGATCCAAACAATGCGACATCAAAGTCTCAAAGAATTAAACTAATAAAGCAGTTTCGAAGAAAAGTCCGACAATACTTAGAGGTTGATGTTAAAGAAATGCTTACACATAGTTTTATGAAAGTAATCAAAGATAAAAATTGGTCTCTTGATTGCAAGCAGGATGGCAGATTAATCCAGTTCTTCTTTAATTATCCACGCAGTTTGTCTAAAGAAGAATATTTTTCAGATTATATCCTTCCTACAGTAAAAATAGAAATTGATCCAAGAGCATCGTTGGAACCATTTGAAACAAAAACCATTTCTCCAATAGTATCAGATTATTTTTCTGAGTATTTTGATAATGCGAGCATTCAATTAAACACTTTAAATGCGGAGAGGACATTCTGGGAGAAAGTTGCACTACTCCATCGAAAATTTATTGCACAAGAAAAACTGCCGGAACGATTTTCAAGGCATTGTTATGATGTGGTTGAATTATCAAACTCAGAATTGATTTTAGGGAAAATATCAAATCTTGAGTTGTTTAATACGGTCATTGAGCATAATAAAAAGTTTTATGACCAGAAAGATGCACATTATCTGGGTGCATTAGAAGGTAAATTAAAGTTAACTCCCAATGATGAATTATTAAGTAAACTAAAAAACGACTATGTCGAAACCAAGAATATGATTTTTGGTAATGAACCTGAATTTGACACACTCATCTCCGAATTGAAAATCTTGGAAAATAAAATAAATCAGATGATGTAACAGTTTGTTTTAAACACCAATATTGTGGTTCTTTTCAACTTCTAAAAAGACCACTGCCTGCTTTTGAATTTGTAGAAACGGAAGAATACGAAGATGTGATGGCTGAGATAAATGATTGAATCGAATAAATGGATGAAGAGAAGTTTATTTGATGAATTTATTATTGAATTGGGGAAACTCAGTGGTAACTGATTTTATTTCAATAATGAATACAATCCCCTCGCAACTTTTCACCGCTTATCCCAAAACTATGGCTATTCGTTAGAATCGATTTACGAGGTTTAGATATTTGCAAAAACAGCACCTAACTCCAACAGTAGCAGATATTTACAAGGTTTACTCAAAACACAGAGGCTAAATTTCGTTGGCTCTATTAGCCAAAAGGTTGACATTACCACTCGTCTTTAAGCTCGAACTTTTCGGCTTAAG
>MAYW01000077.1 GCA_001723765.1 Candidatus Scalindua rubra | reverse complement strand
TTTAATTTTAGCTTCCAAAGGTTGAAAGTGAAATTAAGAAAGATAAATATATAACGATGAAAATGTTAATTGCTGGCCAGGAACATTTCTTGGAAAATATAAGAAATATTCTTGAAAAATATTCTTTAAAGTTGCAGAATTATAAGTTTGAAAAGGACATCCAAAGAAATGAAATTATGTATGATATAAATGTTAAGTACAGGGATGATGAAATGTTAGTTCTTGCCTCGAACGATATGACAAAAACAATCAAAGATATAAAGAGATTAGGTTGGGAATAACAGTTCAGATCACCGCAGAGAGTATAGGTGCAGCATAGTCGCAACCAAAAGTAGACAGTAGACAGTAAGCGGTATGCAGCCTGAAGTTATCTTATTTAATATCAATAGGTTGTAAAAAACCTTGCTAAAAACAAGGTTTTACACATTTGTAGCGCAGAGAACGCAGAGATTTTTAATTTACATTATGCATCTAAAGACTTAAAATGGAGATTCAATAAACTATTGATATATTTTATCTCACAGAACATGCCTGCCTGTCGGCAGGCAGGAATATGATTTTTATTTTGCGAAGCAAAATGCCATAAACCTGTCCTGACAACAGGTCAGGATTGGCGACCGAAGGGAGCTAATTTACATGAAAAGGATTCTTATTTTTCTTACTTTATGTTTTATGCCTTCATTCTTTTTGCTAGGCGCTTCAGAGCCGCAGTTAATTCTTGATAAATTGGATTCCTTAGAAAAGGCAATTTCTGATTTATCGCTAAGAATTCTTGTTTTAGAGAAAAGAATTATTTCACTGGAAGAGAAATTTTTACTGGAAGCAACTAAGAAAACTGAAAAACAACCCGGAAGAACATTGGAACCTGAAGGTTTTGGATACTCAGGTGATGATTTTTCCATAGAAGATGTTACATACGAAACGCATTATAATGACACAATTTTTCGAGGTACTATTACAAATAATTCGAATAACAATTACAGATATACACTTTTTAAGATAAGTGTTTATGACAAGAAGGGGGCAATCTTATCAAGTAATGATTTCTATATTTTGAACATAGATAAGGGAACTACAAGGTCATTTGAAGCAAAAATACACGGTGTTAAAGTAGAAGAGTTTGAGAGATACTCAATTGAATTCACAAAAGGTTCTTGAAAAAGGATTTTTGATTATAAAGCATTCTAAGGAAGGCAAATTGTCAATTCGTATCATTTTTCGGACCGGACTGGACGGACGTAGTGTTTTGTACGGATATGGCCTAAGTTTACGTTCCCAAAGTCGAAGTACACGCCCCACGCGATATCCGAGCTAATGTCATCACCAGTCCAAATCCACCTCTGTTTTTTATCAAAAACCGGGGCTATATGTAAGTCACCATTCTTCTTGCTCAATTCCAACAAAGACGCAGCTTCTTCCACAGTAGGTAATCTCCAGTCGTAATACTCGGCATATCCCCTACTGTTTAAGTCCCTCACCCATTGCTTTGCTTCATTCAAACTCATATATACTGATGAACTTGACTGGTGCCACATTAAGCCTGTTGCATGGTCAATGACAACTTTATCTCCATTGATCTTTTTTGATTCATAATCATTAGGAAAATTACCTGTTTTATTACAATCACTATCAAAAAAATTATATTTCTTCAGCATATCTTTTACATTTTCCGTACTATATTCTCGTAAGATGAACGCAAGCTTATATACGGTGGTATGGTTACCGAAGTTGTACCACATTATTAATAATTATAGGCTTTACAGGCACATCTCTGTATCTTTCGAATGTACCAGTTTTTTACCCTGGCAATATCATCAACTACATCCATTCCCTCCAAAACCTTTCCAAACACGGCGTAGCCATAACCCCTTGAGGTCTTATTTTTATGGTCTAAGAAGTTGTTATCAACCACATTGATAAAGAACTGAGATGTAGCACTATCAATAACATTGGTTCGTGCAATAGCAATTATGCCTCTCTTGTTGCTTAATCCATTTGTGGCCTCATTTTTTATAGGAACCTTGGGTTTCTTTAGATTCATCTTGGAATCATATCCATCTCCCTGAATCATAAATTTCTTTATGACTCTATGAAATATTAAATTGTCATAAAATCCTTCAGATACATAAGATAAAAAGTTTTTCACTGTTATTGGAGCATCCTTTTCAAACAATTCAATCATTATGTCCCCTTTTGAAGTCTTAAATAAAACTATAGGATTATCTTTGTCATTTTCGGGTAATTCAATTAAGGCAATTTCGAGATTGAAGATCGCGTCTTCGTAACTGCCATTCTCATAGTTCTCTATTCCAGCTTTTAATCTTTCAATACCAGGGTATGGCTGTTCAGCATAGGCATTATTGTAAAGATATAGGTAAAACGAAGGAAGAAATAATGTTATTACAACAATGGAAGTTACGATATATTTGTATCTCATAACAGAATTAAGCAGTATTGTGACATATCCCAAATCTTTCAAGCCTGCAAGGCCTGCCTGTGTGTTGTACGCAGACAGGTGCGAAAAATATGGGATGTGCCCTTAACGACTACGAATACCTCTTAACCCGTAGATGAATTTTACTATACACTTCTTTTCTATGCCCTATTTTAAGAATAATAATGTTTTCCTTTTCAACCTTGTATATCACTCTATAGTCTCCCACTCGCAACTTCCTATACCCCTTTAAACCTCTTTTAAGTGGTTCTCCATATTTTTCTGGTTCAATAAGCAACCTTTGCTCAATAGCTCTACGAATCCTTTCTTTTACGTTCTTAGGAATATTAGGAAGGTCTTCTTTCTGGATATCAGGATGATAAAATAAGTGGTAAGACATCATTCCCAGATATCCTCGTGAGATAAAGCTTTTTTATAAGAAAAAAGTCTTATCTCTTTTCTGAGCTACTTCATTCCAGTAAACATCTTCACGAAGCTCCAATGACTCTTTCAATAAATCCCTTGCCAGCAAAGATAAAGAGATGCCTTCCTTATTCGCTAACCTGCTCAACGACTTATATAGATTTGGATCAAGCACCACATTTAAACGTGGATTTTTTGTAGGCATATTTATCACCTCCAATTTAAGTGTATCACTTATGAGGAACTTGTCAAGCCAATTTATAGATTCTTAATAAAAAACTTTTATTTCCTATGAGAGATAATTTTTTCTAAATGCTAATAGCCTTTAGTAAATATTCTTCTTTTAGGTTTTCTCTACGGCATTTGCGTCTAGCGGTGAACTTTTACGCTCTGAGTTACTGTTGGTGCTTGACCATTTATCTTTCTTACCACCACTTCTTACCGCATATTCCCATTCCGCCTATTTAGGGAGACGGTAGTTCTTGCCTGTCTTTCGATTTAACTTCCTTATAAACTCCTGCACATCATTCCAGCTTACCCACTCCACAGGATAATTATCACTCTTCTTAAACCACTTCTTAAAATATGACGGATTATTACCCATTATGTCTTTCCATTGCCCCTGTGTCACTTCATACTTCCCAATATAAAAATCATCCACACATACCTCATGTACAGGTTTCTCATCATCTTCTCCTAAAAGATAATATGATAGCCCGAGATAAAAATGAGCCTTCCATAAGTTCTCTTTATCATTTTCGGATAATTCAGTGAGCGCAATTTCAAGATTAAATATTGCTTCGTCATAATTGCCATTTTCATAGTTTTCTATTCCAGCCTTTAATCTCGCAATACCAGGTTTTAGCTGTTCGGCATAAACATTAGAAAAAATAAACCAGGCGCAAAGAAGATTAATAGAGCATATACGAAACATCTTTTATAAAAATGATCTTACAGGCGCATTGCCTTTACATCAGTTGGATTCACTGGCGCTGCCTTTTGAAAGCTATCAGTTGGCCTACACGCCTACCCTCCTTGCCGATATTTTTGGAACAAGGGGCAATTACAGGCAACCGGTATTTGAGGAAGATGAAGTTGTGACACCATCATTATTTCTATTTTTATTGATTCCATACCATAACTATATAGAAATAGTTCTATGGTTTTATTTCCATAAACAATAAATCTTTTATCAAAAAAATTTATTTAAAAAATATAAGCCTTTATCTTTTTAAATCTTATCCCGTATTAGACTACTATTGTTCTTTAATTGGCATTTTATTCGCTAATAATTAAAGGGGTATGCACTTGAATGACGTAGCTAAGCCGTAAGTACTTGAGAAATAATTAGTTAAAGTGTTTTAGTCTAAGTCGACAATTTCTTGCTTTTTTTGACAGAAAATTGTCACCTGAGAGACTGTTCTACCACACTTTCAGTGTGGTAAAGAAAATTGTTTAGTAACAAAACTGTGGAATAATAAAGAGTTCTTTGAGTTTTAAACCAGCCCTGTTAGATAAAGCGCATAGACCTTTAATATAATATCAGCTTCTCTATCTAACAGGGCCAGTAGCAATCACGATACGTCCCAGCTTCGTAGGATAATATTTGTAGGTATCTCTGATCTTTTTAATAAGCCCATGTAAATGAAGGCGCTTTAATATTCTGGATACCTGGCTGCTGGTTTTTTGCACGAGATGTTGCCTGAGATTTTTATTCTGGAAGCCATTGATGTTAAACTCACCTCGTGCAATTGCCTGGAGTATTCCCAGATCTTCTTCATTGAAAAAGTTGAATCCTTTATATGAATGTCCGTTTTCTTCAACGCTCTTTGATGTTTTTTCGAGTCTTTTGATGCCAGTAGTTCTATCATCGATACTTGATATAAATTCAAGATAACGATGATTTGCATTACAAAGAAGTTTCTGTAAGTCATAAAGGCTGTAGATGTTCTTTTTCATATGCGCATATTTTCTCGTGGTTGTACCCTCACGCTGTTCTACCTCACGGTAGTGCTTGAAAAAGGAGATATCATTTGTAGTTGTCTCAATGCGAAGAATGAGTTTGTGTTTATCGTACATCTTAATCGCTGCAGACCCCATATGATGTTTGATGCGAGAACCTTCGATGCGAATATTGAAATTATTGCCCATATCATCTTGATAGAGACCATGAAGTTTTCTTCCAAGAAAAGTGGCAATGTTCTCAGGCTTAACCGTATGAATGGCCGTACGCACGAGATTGTCGTAGATAGCTTCCAGGTCACTCTGCTTTTTGAAGACAATATCAGTCGCGTATTCAGCCTGCATGATTGACCAATGATAGGAAAGATTAAATTGTTCATAAATAGAACAAAATAGTTTGGCATAAGAATCTATGATATGATGGAGTGTTTTGACTCTGAAGCTATCAGCAAGCTCTTGGGCTATATTGAAGTCTTCGATGAAAACAAATCCATTATCAATAAGAGTATACCCAATACCGTTCTTTGTTAATCTTGAAGCAAGCCATGAATGGCCGTTATAGTAGAATTGTAACCGAAAAGGACACCATGTTGGGACGCGTAGATAACACAAACCAAGGGTTTTATCAACGAAGTAAAAATAATAATGCAGGCATTTGCCTTGTGTATAACGTAGATATGTTTGATGCGTTCTCTTATCGTGCCATGGTTTATATGCCTGACAACTTTCCATGGCAGAAAGAATGGCTACAAGACCTGGATGAGCGCCTCGTTCTTTTATAATGTTTTTAACAATGTCATCTTTTCGAATATGTGTTTTTTGAATAAACTGAATTTCAATTCCATGCTCTTTTGCGATTGCTTCAGCGTTTGTACGTATATCGTCTCTAAGTTTTTGTGCAAATCGTGGATAATCAAAAATACGAATATTTCTGGATTTCAGAAACGAGGCCATTCCCCGGGCATAATTAAATCCAGGAAGTGTTCCATGAATGACAATACGGTCATAACAGGAGATGACACCTTGAATTTTCTTACGGTAGCGTTCGGTTAGTAACTGCATAGTTTTTTCCCTTTGTTATCTATTAATACTGTTTGTAAATATCGGACGTAAATAATATCAGAAATACAAAGCGTTTACACAATTTTTATAAACAAACCTGACAACCTGGACGAACCAGAATAAACGAAATATTTAACCTTCTTGGTTCTGGCTCGTCCAGGTTGGGCTAATTGTCCAATTATTTCCGTTAAGTTATGCATAATGAATATCTTATGGAAATTTTACGTCATTCAAGTGCATACCCCTTAATAATTATTTAAAAGTAGTGACTTCTTTTAGTGGGAAAGCGCTTTAACCCCCATGTGGTTAATAGTTAAAAGAAAAACTTACGAGGGTAACGTGTGAGGAACTTTAATGCTCCGAAATTATAAGTACTCCAGGTTCGCATGGTAAGTAGTGTCTGTGCAGCCACCCATACAATCTCTATGCTTCCTGTTCCCTCTCTAAAATTCCGTACGTCGGGTTTTCCCCAGTACGGCTTCAAACTGGAATTAAACCGCAACCTTCGACGGAGGTAGCATAATTTAAATGCGAGGCACATATGCATTACACTAACAACGACTTATATGCAGCTAAAGTCTTGGAGTTTGTCCCTTGTAGCCCTTACGAGCAATTTAAATACAACAGAACTTACTGCAATGACTGTCCAGTCCAGAGACCCTTGGCTCTCCTGTGGGTTATGTTGTTCCACTGGTTCTTTGCTTACTATGGTCTCATCCGAGGCTCTCGATCCTCTTACTGCCTTATTTTCTGCGTCTATTTTTTGTTCTTATTAAATGTGTTAGGTATCCACTCAAAAATTGTTTTGGGACAAACTAATGCCGAATTTAAGGGAGAACAGATAGAACATCTTTTAAAAAGAATTGAAGAATTAGAATCAAGATTATCTGAATTAGAAAAGGAAAAGAGAGATAAAACTGTTTTGGGCAAGGCCGATGAAAAATTTGAGGAAGAAGAAGAAATAGACAATCTTTATAAAAAATTTGAATTAGAAAAGGAAAAAGCAGATGAGAGACAAGAAGAATTCGATTTAAGATTATTTGAAATAGAAGATAAAATAGGAGACAAATCTCTTGTTTCAATCTTTGATGCAGAACGTTTGAACCTGGGCGGATTTATAAGCACCAATTTTACATCCATGTTCAAGGATGATGATAATTGGAGCGCCATTGACAACAATCACCTGGAATTAGTGATTGCCCCACGGATTACGGAAAATCTCAACGCATTCTTCAGTCTCACACTTATGACAAGGGCAGATTGGGATAATTCCGTTGTTGAAGCAAACAATCCTAATGGTGTGGCAATGCCGCCTCAGTCGCTGACCTCAAAAAGAAAATTTGATAATTTAAAGTTTAAGAATGCCTTGCTTATTGGATGGGGTGAATGGAACCTTACTGACTGGTTTAACATAAGATTTGGACGTTACGTAACGCCCTGGGGGATTAGAAATATCGAACATTTTCAACCTTTATTTTTGGCTCATTCCTCACCACTATTTCTTAGAAATCTCAATCTGAATCAAAGCATTCTCATGAACAGCCCTATTATTGCCAGTTCATTACAAGGACTGGACATAAAGGGGACCTTTGGATTAGGGGAAAATAGCCTTGAGTACTCGGCTTATGCGGGAAGTTCTCAGGCAACTGAATCACCTGAACTGGATACTAACAGATTAGAGAATATCGTAACAGGGGCCAGACTGGCTTATTCCTTTTATCATGATATATTTACCTTCGGCACAAACTTTCAACACGGACGTCGTGGAAATGTCGTTACCCTGGAGACGGATGATGTAGGGAGAATGGTCTTGAAAGAAACAGACTATGATGCATGGGGCTTGGATTTTAAAGTAAATTATCGCAACTTCGGGCTGAAGGCTGAATTCATCAGGAGCTCAGTTGAAGATGCGCCAGATCAGATTGGTGGGTATATCCTACCTTATTTTACCCTCTGGGAAAAGTGGGTCCCCTTTTATCGTTTTGATTACGTAGATTTGCGAACCGACATCAGTGGTGTCCCTGATTTGACGGAAAGACTGGAGCATACCTTCGGGCTGAATTTTTTACCCCATCCGCTTCTTCGTATACGGGGAGAATTTATCCTGGGGGATTCGAAAGCTGACAGAGATCCTTTATTCTTGCCGGATCCTGGTGTCCCTGATTTTAAAGCTATCAATATTTCAGCTACATTGTCTTTCTAAGAGAACTTAGCTCCCTTCAGTCGCTAACTTCTTGGTTTGCTTCGCAAAATAAAATATACATTAGAAATGTATACTACCCCTTATAACACAACGAATAAATTTTGTAAGGTGAAATATTTTAATGGATTACAGAGCTAAGCCAAAGCTGAGCTGAGCTTGGTCAGCTTTGTAGAATTTCCGATATATTATATCTTAAAGCATATTCATAAATCTATAATTATATGAGGAGGATAAACCTTAATGGTGAAAAAACTTTTTTTCTTGATAGGTTTATTTTCAATTGTAATGATATGGGTTCCAAGTCTCAGCAATGCTGAATCTTTGAGTATTTCAATAATCGTTAATAGCAAAAACCCTATTAAACACATCGAAGATTCCGAGTTGAAAAGAATTTTCCTGAAAAAGAAGCGAAAATGGTCGTCAGGTGTATATGTACGGCCTATTTGTAAATCTGAAGATACTCCTGAAGGAAAACTTTTTTTACTTAAGGTCATGGGAAAAACTATTGATGAGATTAATAAGTATTGGATGTTAAAAAAACAAACCACAGGTGAAAGAGAGCCTAAAGAGGTAATGTCTGATGATTTTATTTATCGCTACGTCTGCGTTGTTGAAGGCGCCATAGGCTATGTTTCCTCTGACTATTTAAAAACCAAAAAACATAAGAGGGTTAAGGCCATTAAAGTTATTGAAAGTAAAACCCCTTACCCCAAGAAGGGGAGCTTTATAAATATAAATTTATACAGGCTTTGCAGTTCGAATTTTCCCGGGCAATGCCACTTTGGGACTTCGAAACGTTTACTGCAAAACAATAAGGCAATGCTCACATGGGATTTGTAACCCTATAGTGACAAAGTAGCGTATGCGTATCGGAAAAAAACTAATCTTAGGTTTCATCATCGTACTGGTTCTGATGGTTAGCATGAGTGTCACAGCATACCTGTTTCTAACCAGGGTTAGGGACAGTGCAGACATCATTCGTCACTTAACAAAGCAAGAAAGTATAATCAAAGAATTAAAATATGTCGTGATTGAATGGTTAGTCACGGGCGATCTTCTCATTAATGGTGACTTTAAACTAAAGGGTAATTTTGAACAATTCGAGTCTTTAATAATAGAAAAGATTGACGATTTGGAGGGATTAAAATCTGATCTGCCCTTGACCGATTTAACTGATGAAGAAAAGTCCGTTTTAAAGGACATCAAGGAAAGATATAACATAATCAAAAGGGATACAATTGAATTTTTGAAGTTAATGCCCAATTTAAATCCTCGGTACCTGGTTAAGTGTTTTGAGTTGATTGTTGATTTGCGAAATACGATGCATCATGCTTTAGCCATTAACGATTATATTCTTGAAGGTGATATCCAGAGACAATCTTACTTTGATGCGCTGGATAAATCAATAGGCAAGACCTTTAGTGATATTCAACAATTAGGGCTCGTTGCTGAAGGGAATCAAACGCTATCAAGGGCCCATCTTCAGTACGACTTCTTAAAAGAGGAAAGCAGAAAATTTCTAAAATTATCTGAAGATGATAATACCAGGGCAGGGGAAATTAAATCCAATATAGTGAAGGCATCAGATAAAATAACGAAAGACCTCAATATACTTACTGAATTATTGAGGGATGCAAATCAATCTGCGTCGCCAATGCTCAGTGAAATGAGAGACGCCAGGATAGCAAATCTGGCCGATGAAATTGACCAGATCTCAATAGACCTAATCTCTAATGTTGACAGTTTATCTCTCCTCAACAGAAACCGTTTAGATGAGGCGATACAAAGAGCAGATAGGATAAAAGGTCTAAGCGGCTTGATTAATATGGCGCTTTCCATTGTTGCTATCCTGACGGGTATAGGTGTTGCAATTACCCTGACCAGAGGGATAACAAGACCCATTCATGCCTTAGGGACTGCTACCAAAATGATTACCGAAGGTAATTTCACCCATATCATTCAAGCAATATCTAAAGATGAGATTGGGGAATTGTCAAACACTTTTAATCAAATGAATGCCGATTTAAAGAGATATAAAGACGAGGTCGATTATGAAAGTAAGGAATTAGAGAAGATGAATGTAGCTTTAGTGGCTCAAAATAAAATAATACTCTCCACCAATGAGAAGTTGTTGAATGCTAATAAAGCGCTGGAAACCAAGACAAAAGAACTAGAAAATGCCTATAAAAGGGTGTCAGTATTGGAACAGGCGAAGACCGACTTTCTTTCCACAGTTTCTCATGAACTCAGGACACCCCTTGCATTGGTATTAGGATTTGCAAAGATTATAAGCAAGAGATTTGAAGATGTTATATCCCCTCATGTAAATACTGATGATGGCAAGGTTCAGAAGACAGTAAGGAAGGTGAAAGAGAACATTAACACCATAGTGTCAGAGGGCAAGAGGCTAACAGACCTTATAAACGATCTCCTTGATATAACAAAGATTGAGGCTGGAAAGGTTGAGTGGAAGATGGAACACATTTCAGTGGTTGAAATTATTGAACGAGCAACGTCTATTACCAGTAACTTCTTTGAACAGGAAGAGCTTGAGCTAATAAAGGATATTGAGGATGGACTGCCTGAAGTTGTGGGTGACAAGAATCGGCTGGTACAGGTTGAGATTAATCTGATTTTTAATGCATTGAAGTTCACAGAAAAGGGATCTGTAACATGCAGGGCAAAGAAGATAAATAACGAAATAGTGATAAGTGTAATAGATACAGGCGCGGGCATATCTGAGGTTGATCAGGAGAAGATATTTGAGAAATTCAGGCAGTTGGGAGATACGTCTATAGGCAGACCAAGAGGGACAGGTCTTGGGCTCCCAATCTGCAAAGAGATTGTAGAGTATCATGGTGGTAGGATATGGGTGGAAAGTGAGCTGGGTAAAGGGAGTAGCTTCTCATTCACCTTGTCATGCAGTACCAGGTTGAGTGATTAGGCCCTTAGCAAATTTTTTTTGCATTTTGTATTATAGAGGAAAGAGATGCCAAAGATATTAATAGCAGATGATGAGCCAGGCATGAGAGTTCTGTTGTGTCAAACCTTTGAAGATATTGAAGAAAATGGGGTGAAATTGCTTACCGCAGACAATGGGAAAGAGACCCTTGAGATTATCAAGACAAAAAAGCCCGAACTTGTCATCCTTGATATTATGATGCCGGGGATGAGCGGGTATGAGATATGTGATACTGTAAAGAATGTGCTTGGAATGAAGGGTATTTACATTTTAATGCTTACGGCAAAAGCACAGGAAAGTGATAAACAGAAGGGAAGGGACGTTAGTGTTGACTCCTATATGACAAAGCCTTTTGATCTTGATGAGATAGTTGAAAAGGCAGTTGAGGTTCTTGGGATAAAGCCATAAAAGAGGAGCGGTGAAAAATGAGTAAAACTATAATGATAGTGCCGAACAGTATTGGCGCCGTCCCTATTTTTATTAAAAAACTTTTAACAAATATTCTGACAGGAGGTGAACCAAAATGTATGACATAAATAATTTTACAATGAGGGATATGACCGATTGCGGGAACGCCTTGCGTACGCTCGGTTCAGGGATTAAAAGCATGGAAGAGACAAGTAACAAGATTGTTCGTTATCTTTACGATCATTTGATTGACAAGACACCCGATAAAAGGGCTTGTGCGCTCGTCCGTTTCTTCAAAACGCATCCTTATGGGGAACTCAGTCCAGATCTCCAGGAGTTTGCACGTGGGCTGTTTAAAGTTGTAATGCCTGAGCAGACAAAGTGCCTTGTCTTGCTAGGGACTATCGGTGAAAATCAAGAATGGAATTCAAGGGACACATCACAGGGGCTCACAGGGGTCAAATCTCCCCTTGACTGCATTACCCCTTTTATTAATTTGTATATTCTTTGTAGTCATCTTTACTAAAAATCCTCACTTTATTTTCTCCAACAATTTGATAATCTTTTCCTTCTCTTACTTTAAAACTATCACATACCGGCTGGTTACGCCTAGAATTCTTTTCTTTTGCATATGCTTTTCTGCTACCTGATGAATGGTGAAGCCTCGTGATAAATCAGCATTTAGGAGAATTGCCAATCCTGGCTTTTTTCCTAAATGGTTATGGATTGTCTTTTGATCTACTCCTAATCTCTTTGCAATCCTCTCCTGGGAAATCCCAAGACGATTCATACGAAATATCTTAAGATCCAGTTCCAGATGGATTGCTGCCCGAAGATCGGCAATATAGTCATCTACTGACTGTCTCGATCTACCGATGGCCTTCCCAATATCAGAAGATGTTAATCCGGGATTATTTACATGTGGGTTCAAGTTTGTAACTTGAACCATAAATTTCATATCCCGAAAAATCGTATCAAGAAACCATACTATTCACAATCTCACTTTGCTGATAAACTATTGGGTTCAGGTTGCAAACCTGAACCCGCAGAATCATATCTACAATACTTTTTCTCAAATCCTCTCATTGTGTTTATTTTCTTTCCAGCTCTTCAATCAATTTTAACACCCGAATACGAAATGCGCTGCTCAGGTAAAGTGAACTATTATTAAAAAGTAAATCCACGCATCTCCGCAAATCATCCTTATTCAACTTTCCCTCCTTATATCCTCTCATTAATACCCCTATACTTCTGCAACTCTTTTTTTACCTGACATGAAACCACTAAGGTCACAAATATTTCAAGGAGCCTAATATGCCCAATCTGATCAAGATGTAAGGGTGGTCCAGTATCTGTAATTACCTTATTCACCCTTCAACCCCCATCTGATGTCACTCTCTACCGCCCGCCATGCCTCATCTAATTCCTCAACAGCGGATGCGCCCAGAAATTGAATAGCCTTCTTTCGATCTATTTTTCCCAACATGTACGCCTCACCCACATGCCTCTTATATAGGATATGAATCCCTTCCTTTAGCGCCTCAGACAGCAAAGAGGTGGGTTCCTTATCGATTTCTCTAAAAAGATATTCCAGTTCTTTTTCTAACTGAGTACTCATATGTTTTATTCTCCTTTAGAACAAATTCTAAGCACAGTCACCAAACTACCCTTCTGGCAAGCGGATTCACCGATGTGATTTACCTTTCTATTAATGCCAGGGCTTTCCTTTGGCCAATATGGGGACAACCACAGTATTATTCCTATCTAAAATTGAAGCTGTTTTTTCGTCAAAATGGGATACAAACATGTTTTTTTCATCCTGTCTGATCCTGTAAATAATGAAATCAGTTTTTTCATATCACCAAAATTAGAGCTTTCCTTTCTTTTTTAATAATTCTATATAATCTTGTTTATATATCTTCTAAAGAGTCTTAAGGCTTCCTTTATCGTCATTTTTGCCTGGTAATAGAAGAGAGATAGTACCAAATCTTTTTAAGATCAACACCTAATCTATCTTTATCTCTATCCAAATCATAATACATATCTACAATACTTTTTCTCAAATCCTCTAATACCTCAACTAAATCATGACCGAAGCCATATATCTCCAAATCAGGAGCATAAGCTACAACCTGCACCTCATCTTCCTCAACCAGGAGTGATATAGGTGAATATATTTCCAGGCGGTTGTCGTGTAAGCTCCTTATCTCTAAATGATAAGGAGTAATTCTGTAAGGAATCTTTTTTGTTTCAATCTTTGTCATAAAAATCCTCCTTATTCTATATTTTCCAAAGGTATGAAAGTGCCATCTTTAAACTTTGTTCTGATAGTCATAACGTCTCCTTTTACAATAAAGGCTATTGAAAGGATTGCCATTTTTTAAACAAAAACCATTGTGGCCCCATTTGTATTTGAAGAATACATAAATTTATGTAATAGGTCAAGAAGATTGCAGAGCTAAATGGATAAGTAAAATAATGTGGTAAATTTAAGAGCATCTTGACAATGTAGTAACCTATTTGTTACAATGAGCTACAGAATGAAAATCCTTATGGACTCAGACTGTCTTATTAAACTAACAAAAGGTGGGACTAAAGAGACAATATGTTATCACTATGAGATTTTCATACCAAAAATGGTGAAAAAAGAGGTTGTAGACGTTGGAAAAATCAAGGGCCATTCTGATGCCAATCTCGTGGAAAAAAATATTAAAGTGGGCATGGTCAGGGTGGCAAAAGAGTATTCCAGACATACAAAGGGAGATCAATCCCTTATCGAAATATTTAAAAGTGGTAAATATGACATTATAGCTACTGATGATATCAAACTAACTCGGCTTCTTAAATCGACTGCTATACCATTTATCTTTCCCGGTCTTCTTGTTTACTCTTTATATAAAAGAAGGATTATAAGCCAGGGGGATGCCATAAGTTGGCTGAATAAAATCTCGACATTTATCAGTGACGATGAATATAGTACCGTAAAACTTTTATTGGAGAAGAATAGATGAGTATTAGATCAATTAGAATCCCGGATGATATAGATAGGTCTATAGATTATGTGGCAAGATCAGAAAAACTTGAGAAAGCACAATCGCTTAGGAAACTCATGCGTCTTGGCTTTGAATATTATATAGCCAAATCTTATGAGAGAGGTAGAATAACCCTACGGGAAGCAGCCGGTCTGCTTAACATGACACTTTCAGAAACCTTAGATCTATTACTGGAAATGGGAGTAAAGGGAAATATAAGAGCAAAAGATGTAATGGATGCAATGAAGTATTCTATTAGATACTGAAATAAATTCAGTACAGGACTTAAAATTTTGAGGAGGAGATTGATGAAGTTTGAGCGCTTGTTTGAACCTATAGACATAAGGGGTTTTCTATTAAGAAATCGTATTACAATGTCGGCAATGCCTACAGGCTTTAGTTGTACTAAAGGTTATGTTACCAGGAAAATGGTTTCATATTATGCAAGAAGGGCCAAAGGCGGTGCTTCATTGATTGTAGTTGAGGGATCTGGTGTTGAAGAAAAAGGTAAGATTTATTCATCGCAACTTATGGCTAGTGATGATACATATTTATCAGGCCTGAACGAGTTAGCAGAGGGCATCAAGAAAAATGGCGCTTTCGCAGTATTACAACTTCAGCATGGTGGAAGATTTGCAATGGGTTCAAATCCAATGTCCGCCTCAGTTGTTTCTTTTACGTGCCCATGTACTGGAAGAGAGATAGTTCCTGTATCTATGACTGAGGACGATATAAATGCAACGATTACGTCTTTTACAAATGCGGCTGTTCTGGCAAAACAGGCCGGTTTTGATATGATTGAAATCAATGGAGGATATGGTCATCTTTTGAGCCAGTTTCTATCGCCAAAGACTAACAAGAGAAATGATAAGTATGGCGGCAGTCTCGAAGGAAGAATGAAATTGCCTTTGGACATTATAGAATCAATAAGAGAAGAGTTAGGAGATAGTTTACCAATAGGATATCAGTTAATGGCGGACGAACTACTCGCTGATGGATTTTCTCTAAACGAGGCAAGAACATTTACCAGGAAGCTCGAAGAAAGTGGTGTTGCTTATTTAACCGTAACTTGTGGAACTCCAGAATCATTCTTTAATGGTGACGGACTCTTTGCAATGAGGTCTCCCGAGGGTGGCACGTCTCAAATAAGTAAGGATATTAAGGGTGAGGTCTCTATTCCGGTCTTTGCCACTGGAAAGGTTACAAACGTCCAAATGGTTGAGGATATACTTGCTTCTGGAAATGCAGATGCTCTGGCGCTTGATAGAGCATTATTTTGTGACCCAGACCTTCCCGTAAAGGCTCGTTCAGAGAAAATCAATGACATTATCGAATGTGTTTCATGTGCAAATTGTAATGACCGTGTTATGAAAGGACTTGGAGCTGATTGTACGGTTAATCCCAGGGTTGGACGGAAGAGTGAAGAAATCAACGCAGGATTGTTTGTCAAAAAGAAGGTTCTGATTGCAGGTAGCGGACCTGGTGGAATTGTGGCGGCTCTTACGGCTTCAGAAAGAGGACATGATGTTACTTTGTTAGAGAAAGGACCAAAGCTTGGGGGTCATTTAAAGGCAGCACCAAAGGCGCCGGGGAAAACGCCCTGGATAAAATTGCTGGATTATCTTTCAAATCAACTTAAAGAAACCAGGGTCGATGTTAAAATGGAATGTGCGATTGACGAGGAATACTTAAAAAATAATCTCCCGGATGTGCTTGTTATTGGGACAGGCGTTAAACTTAAGAAGATAACGGTACCTGTTAGTGAAGGGAGAGAGGTGGATGGGCCGGGCGCTGTATTATTTGGGAAGAAGGAACCTAGAGAAAATAACGTAATCATTGGTGCTGGTTTTATAGGATCAGAAATTGCAGAATGTATAGGAGAAAAAGGGAAAAAGGCAACAATCATAGAAAAACTTGCTTCAGTTGCACAGGATATGGACCTCGTTAACAGGACAATCTTATTAAGAAAGCTTGATGAATATGGTGTTCAGTTTTACCTAAATAGTAGACTTCTGGAAATAACCAAGGATGAAGTAATAATTGAGGATGACACTGGAAAGAGGGTGGAGATTAAGGCTGATTTAGTCATTAATGCGAGTGGTTTTAACCCTGCGAATGATTTTTATCCTAAAGCAAAGGACCTGGTAAATGAAGTTCATCTTATAGGTGATGCAAAACTACCAAGAAATATCCACGATGCCGTACACGAGGGATATCAGATAGGATTGAACATTTAACGTAAATCATTCAATATCTTGTAGAAATAAGTATTGTAATTAAAACAGCAAATTCCACATTTCTCGTAATCCCCCTTAGTCCCCCTTTAGAAAAGGGGGAAAATGGGGGATTTTTTTATTTAGTCTAAAAAACCAGCTATATTATCTAATTGTACATTGCTTACGGCGATTTCGGGGGCAATCACCGTTTCCTCCGATCCCCATACCAGAGTGGAATTCTTTTCTTTTGTAATGCCAATTATATTATTGAGTATTTTTTTGATGTTAGTGTTTATCCTGATTGTATTAGGTTTCAAAGGGTTACATATCTTTCCGTCCTTTATTAAAAAGGAATCGGCTATTATGGTACTCGTAAAATCTCCCATGGCTAATCCATTTATTGGATAGGTGTACCATATTCTTCCTGTATATACACCATCACCTACTTGATTAAGAAGTTCCTCTTTGGAAACCTCTTTGTTCCCTTCTATTACTACGTTTGTTGGAGATACATTAGCTTTTATTTTGTACTGTCTGCCTCCTGTTGAGAATCTAAAGCCGTTCCTTGGTATCGGGTTATATATGTTGTTTCTAAATTTTTTTGCAAGGTAATTATTTGCGAGAAAACCGACAAGGGTACCATTCATGATTAAATCAGTCCTTCCCGTTGGTAGACCCTCACACGTAATCTTCTTGCTGCCTATCTCTCCTCTAATTGATCCATCATCGTATATATTTAAGTTGCGTGATGCTATATTTTGCCCGAGCATTCCAAGGAATGGTGTATTTGATGCATTAACGGATATCAAGTTTAATGATGGTATCAGAACGTGGGAAGCAATATCTGCCAGAGGTTGATTTCCGAAGATTACGTTGTGTTCTCCAGACTTAACTCTTTTTCCTCCTATAGTCCTTATTGCACTATCCGCAGCTTCTCTACCGGCTTCCTCAGGCTTAAAGTCTGCCAGATGAGTACTTATATTCCAGCCTGTACCCTTTACATTTTCTTTCTCAATCATTGCAGTTATATTTGAGGTAAGGGTAGTAGATTCATCGAAGTTATCTATTCCTTTAGTGCTCTTTATCGCTATCCTTTCCTTTAAAATAGTAATATCTCCACCGATTATGATTGATTTTACATATCTTTTATTAGTAAAAGCATCAAGAGCTCCTCCGAGCGCTTTCCATCCTAAATTAACACTTTCTTCAGGACTGATCTCCATGACCTGATTGTCTTGATAGTTTTCTAAAGTTGGTTTACCCGAAGGTTCTGGTAGTGTTCTGAAGTCCGTGTCATAAGCCTTGTTTCTTTTTGCTTTTATTAATGCATCAATAGCTCCTTTTTGTGTCAGGTCGTTCGTTACTGAACCAAATCCAACTTCTTTCCTTTTCCCTGTCTTGAATACGGCTAGTACACCCAGACCATAAGATTGTATAGATTTTGGTTCCTGCACGCCATTGCAGGGAATGTCAGATGTATAATTTAATCTTATTATTACTTGCTCATTCCATGATGCAAATACCTCAGCATCGATAACGTCCTTATGCTTATTTATGTATTTGAGCGCATCGGTTACGGCAGTTCCTAGGTCTTCAGTTTTTATCATTTTCCGTTATTTGTTATTTTGTTCTTTTAAGAACCTGCCAATTTCTTCAAGAAAGCTTTCTATTACTTATAGCCTCCAACACTTCATTTGTATATTTATCATAGACTGGCTTCCAGTCCTGGTAAAACTTGACAACTCTTTCTTCGTAATCGAGTCTCAAATCATCATCATGGCTATAGACTAATGTGCCATTTATTGCCTCAAATTGGAGGATTACACCGGTTTCCTGCAGAAAGACAAGGTCTAAAGTAAAAGGATAAAACACCTCTGATAATTCTGTATAGAGCTTACTGTATATTTTTATCCTCTGCTTTGCGTCTAAAGGTCTTTCAAGAAATACGATTCCGAGATCAATGTCGGCAAAAGGATCAATCTTATCAGGACTTTTACCTTTGAGGATGTCAGCTCCCTTTTTTGCAATAGAACCAAAGAGATATGCTCCTAATATTCCGTAATCCCTGCATATCTGGTTAAGTTTATCTTTATTGATATTTCCTGCTGTTCCCAATTGAAAATTCCTCAACACCTACTTAATGCATTGTCCAACTAATTTTAAACAACTGATATTCTAACCATCTCAACAATTAAGTCAAGAGTCTCACCAACCTTCATAAACTTATTGTGCTTTGTAACTTTGTCTGCATCATAATAAAAATAATTATGACATTTTCTAATCACTTTGTTCAGCAAAAAATTGTCTATTATTAAGCACAAGGGGAAGGAGTATATTGCTTGTGATTTAACATCCGGCCAATCTGGCCTTTCCTCGAAGTGTTGGTCCTCCATTCCCAACTCTCATGGTTTGCATTGGTTGTCCCTTTCCGCAGTTTGGTAAAGGGTACAATTTAAAATCATTACCTGCTGCATCAATACTCATGAGAAAATCTTTTGAATTTGCCATTATGCCGCCACCTCTGTACAAATTTGTGAGACTGCCATTTTCAATCTTGTAAACCTTTTGAGCAGAGATTCTGAAGTTTTCTCTGGATTCGCTTATTGATGGTATGCGGTGATTGACAATGTAATAGCCGTCCTTTACTTCTTTGATTATGTCTTCTGGAGTCTTTTCGCCAGGACCAAAGGAAGTATTAGTCATTCTGACTAATGGCACAAGGGATGGATCATTTGCCCTCATTGAACCATTTGGTTCGTGACCAAGGATGGCAGCGGTTTCCCTTCCGTTCATGAACCCCTTTAATATACCATTTTCAATCAGGTTTATTCTCTTTGCTGGTGTTCCTTCAGAATCATATTTATAATGTCCGTATCCCCTCATAGTGGGGTCTGAAAATGCATTTACGAGGGATGAAGCTATCTGGTTTCCTATTTGGTTTTCATTTAGGTTGTTGAGGAGCCATGATCTCCCTGCGTATGCAGTTTCCATTTTTAATGCCCTGTCTTCCTCCATAGGATGTCCAATGATTTCGTGTACGAGTAATGCGTTAAAGTGAGGGTTTGTTACGACAATCTCTTCTTTTTTGCTTGTTTTTAAAAATTCAGCATCTGAAAGTTCGACCGTATCTCTGGTTTTTTCTAGCGCAAAATCGAGAAAATTCAAATCGTATGAGTTTTCCCCTTCAATTACTTCCCAACCTCTCAAGTCTCCAAGGTAGTCATAGTATACCTCTGGACTTGATTTATCTTTCTGCGCTGACACATATATGACACCTTGCGTTAATGGAAAAGATTGATCGATCTTAGCTCCTTCAGAGCTGAAAAACAGTTCCCTCATTATGCCTGTTTTTATTTCAGTAGCAGTGAACTTTACTGACGAATCAAGTTTCTTCATTTGTCTGGAGACATCCGTGCACATCTTTATTATGTTTCTTAACGTAATCTTTCGAGGGTCTATTTCAAAATCTGCCGGAATCGTATCCTGACAAACCTTAACCTTTGCGAGTCTGACTTCGATTAATGAATTAGCCATTCTCTTAAATTCAGACTTTTTCTTTGCATTAAATACTGCCCTTTCATAAGCAGTATTGATACCTGAAGTAATTAATCTTTTTATTTCTCTGCTTTTTAAATCGTTTTTTCCGAGTGATTGGCCATAAAAGCCCCAGGATGCCATTTCTCCTGCAATTAACCTTATACCAAAGGAGAGATTGCTGTCATCATTTACGTCTTTTACGTGTCCATTCTCAGTACTTACTGATTTAAACTCGCTAATTCCCAGCCTCAAGTCTAAATATTTGCAGTTCTTTAAGGATTTATAACTTTCTGATAATATCTTATGGGTATGTTCTTTGAGCTTGTCCAGGATTTCTATGTGTGGTTTCATTGTGAGGAATTTCAACTTTGGACACGGATAAACGCAGATTATAAGGATTAAGGTTGAGTTAAGAAAAAACTAAATTTAAAAATTTTTTTATCTATGCTTGCCCTGTGAAATCTAAAATTATTTCACTGGGGCTCATCTGCGAAAATCTGCGGCCTACTTAATTTAATTTGCTTTTTTCTGTCTTCTTAATCGTAATGTTTATTGCAATAGCTATAAAAGTTACCAGAAAGGTTAACCCTACAGTAGTTACGATTGTCATATGGATCAGGTTCCCTTTGATTTCAGCTTCGGCTCTGTCTATAGGTACGACCACCGAGATAGCGCCCCTCAAATCTCCAAATGCATAGTCTGTGGCCTTATCTTCAGGATATTCTTCTCTTATAAAGTTTGGTATAGTTTCCTTAGCAGAGTGACATTTAAGACATGCTTCTTCTATGTAGAGGGGAATGAGATATCTCAGTACCTTTTGACCGTTTATCTTATCAACACCTTTGTATTCAGAAAGATTTCCATCTTTCCCGAATTCAAGAAGGGCTTCTTCCTCGAATTTATCAGGCTTGTTCTTGGGGTTTCTATATTTTGAACTGACTTGTCTTAATTGATAACCTGTTGCATCATAAAATTTTTTTACCAATCGCATTT
>MAYW01000076.1 GCA_001723765.1 Candidatus Scalindua rubra | reverse complement strand
GCACTTCAAAATCAACTTGTTGATATGAATTTGAAAATTGATCCTTTTATTGAACTTGCAAAGACTCGTTATCCAAAGGAAACTATAGATTCAGCTCTCCAAAAGCTTATTGACGACATTTCTAAATTAGAAAATAAGACCGATATAATAAAAGAGAAAACTGATTTATTAGAACAGACAATTCGTCCAAGAAGTTTAAAGCAACAGGATTTTGAAAATCTAGTATCTGTCTTAAATAGGTTTGAAAAAAGAGAGATAGGCATTACTTGTGTTATGGGAGATCAAGAAGCATTCGCTTTTGCTACTCAATTGAAATCATTGTTTGAAAAATCTGGATGGAAAGTTAAAGGTGTTAGTCAATCCGTTTTCACTAGTCCTGTAAAAGGTTGGTATATTGCTGTCAATTCGGATCCGCCGCCTGAAACTGCAAACATAGTTTTTAGGGCATTTCAATCTATAGGCATTACGTTGCCAGGTTTTCGTAACGAATCTCTTCCAAATGAAACTGTTGAAATATTGGTTGGGAGTAATAAAGGTTAAGAACAAATAGAGAATAATATGAGAATAATATGGACAGCTCCTATTTATTTTGAAGAATTTTATTACTTATTTTATCTCTGGTATTTTGAACGAATTCTTTTTGCCCCGTAGGAATGCCCTGTGCGAAATTCCAACGGGGTTTGCTCGTCTTAATAATTATTCTGCTTCGTCTTCCTTACCAATCTTTTTGTAAAGCTCTGCCATATGTTCTAACGCAGTCGCAACCTCTGGATGATCTGGACCAAGGACTTTTTCTAATATTTTCAAGGAACTCTTGTAAAGAGGTTCAGCTTCTGCATATCTGCCCAGTGAAATCTTCCTATTAAAACTATTTCACATGGCCTGAGCGTACTGGACGGACGTAGCTGCCGTCGTCGACATGGCACGTAAGCACGCCACCGCCGACAAAGTCTGCGCTCCACGCATTATTAGAATCATAGCTATCTCCTGTCCATATCCATTCTTGTTTTTTATTAAAAACAGGATCAATGTACAAAATGTTATTCTTCTTGCTTGATTCTAACAACGATGCAGCTTCTTCCACAGTAGGAAATCGCCAGTCGCTATAACCTGCGTATCCTCGTTGGTTCAAATTCCTCACCCATTCCTTTGCATAACTCCATTTAATATAATCTGTAGAGCCAGACTGATGCCATATCAGGCCTGTAGCTTGATCTATTACCACCTTGTCTCCATTTATTGTCTTTACCTCATAGTCGCGGTCTATTGTACTGTGTCCCCAAAAACCCCAGTCCTTTTTTTCTCGTATAGAGATATGAGGTATTGATTGTATATGTTTTACAGACAATCCCCTATATGACGAACGTAATTTAACTTGTGGCTTAGACTGGTTTTCATTTAGCTCTGGTTCAATTGAATTATCGCAGCCCAAACCCAATAAAGTCACTATTATAAACGTAACGAAAAATAAACTTAAATTTCTTTTCATTATCATACCACCCTTGACAGAAAGGGCAATCTGCTGCACAAATTCGAGATATTAAAGTACTATGATAATTCCTGAGTTAAACCGCCCGCTATGCAAGAGAGAATGGCAAAAGCTATGCTATAGTATTTAAAAAAGTAACCTCCTACTGTATATTGCATTTTGGAATGCTTGAAAATTCACAATACAACTAAAGGAGGCAAACCAGCCTGCCGGACGGGCAGGAATGAAAAAGAGTTTATCACATACTATACGGGAGTGCAAGTATCATGTTGTTTGAACTCAAACAGGGATAACTTCTATTTATTACGCCCCTCTAATGGAGGAGTATAGAATTGAAAATCTTTACTAATTGTTTTATTTTTTTCTGTGTCCTCCCTGTCCCCGTCCGAACGGATTCATCCGGGCGGGCGACGAGCAGGTTGGCGGGCGCGGTTAAGGGAAGTTTTTTCAATCGCGGATCATTGATTTGTATGGTTTGTTTAGACGTTCCAGGACATAATAGGTTCGGCGTATATCTTTTTCTCGTTCAACATTCAAATGGTTGATATAATATCCGGTATTGAAGTAATGGATAAGTATCTCCTGAACTTGCTCTCGCCACTTGCGTGCGATTTGAATATTGAGGTCTTTCATTTTATCAATATCATCTGGTATCTCTAAAAGTAACACGTCATTTGTCAGCGTCAAGTCTGATTCGACTGGTATGAGCAGACCTTGTTCGTCACGTTCCGTTCTGTTTATTTTCAGTCCTTTTGCTGGCGGCTTCTTCTCAACCTCCTGAGCCTGTCCGTCTATGATGAATTTGACTTTATCACTGACAAGCCACCATTCGGCAAGAATACGGTCTGTACCCAGACCACTGTGCAGTTTACTTGAAGTTTCTTCTCCATACAGGTTTATTTCATAACTGCAGGCAATGACGCCCAACTTGTTTAGATTCAGGTGGGCATTCTTGGATAGCAGCGGGTCAAATGTCCATGTTATGAGGTCTATGTTGCGACTCAGGGCATCTTCCCGTTGGGCTATTTTTAACTTGAAGCCGATGTTTTGGTCACGATATTCTGGCAGCACTGCCAGCATATGGGAATGTTGTGAAGGTCGTCCATAATGAATTGCCGGGACACCAAACACAAAACCTATCATCATGTCTCCATCAAAAGCTCCCATTGCAAATCCACCGTGTTTACAGAGTACCAACATAAATCTTGATGGTATTGTATCAATTTGATTGAATTCCCATATAGCATCTTGCAGTTTTTCGCAAGGTTTTAATTCTTCGAGTGTTTTTAATTGTTTAAACGTAATAGGCATAACGTGTTTTTATAATAACAAGTCTGAGGGGTTTCCATTTTAATGCTTTGTGTAACAAGAAGTTACGAGCAATAATAGTAAATCTTCACCCTGTGGGATAGAGAATGTAAAGAGTATAAAGAACTAAATCTACCCTTTATTCCACGGGGTTAATTTTTAATTTTGAAAATTGTTTAGGATTTCGAGCTTCGGACGTAAAGTCCCGAGGGGACAACGTCCCTTTTCGGGATTTCGAGTTTAGAATTTTGTTAAAAAAATCTGCCCGTAGGGCATTAAGTTCTATGGCCTATGACTTTTGACTGGAATAGGATATTGTCTCTATGTTTGCCATAGTTCTAAGACCTGCAGTGGCCCTGATTACGGCTGGTATGGCGTTGACGGTAATTGCACAGGTTGCAATGTCACCATTGATTCCGTCTTTAATGGTCATATCAATACCAGGCGTTCCCTCAATAAGGATACGATCGTGCGGATTAGATTCACCTATGGCAGCTTTGAAAACTAAAGTAATCACTTCTTTGTTTTCTACATAACCACGACCAATCTGGCTGACCCCGATTACCTGGCCAGGCTCAATTGTGAGATCCGTAGTAGTTACCCTGTCTGTGGCAATAACAGGATTTATAATATCTTCAGTCTTTCCCATTTTCCAGCCAATCTTGTGGCTAATCATATGTATAGATTCAGTTAGTCCTACGTGTCGTATAGTTCCTTCTTTTACTTTTTCATTGAATTGTTCTGTGGTGAGGCTAGCACCAATTTTCTTCTGAAAGGAAACCCTCCTGAACTGTGCGTTTTGAATGCGCTCTACAGTCACTTTTTTAACATTGCAGCAAATACCCGTCATTGCCAATGGGAGGAAATCCATCAGGAATCCTGGATTTATGCCAGTAGCTAAAACAGAAACGTTTGTCATTTTTGCAGCTATATCAATCTCATTAGCTATTTCCGGATTAGTCAGCCATGGATGAGTAAGTTCTTCGCATGTAGAAACTATGTTAATTCCAAACGATACAATTTCAATAATCTGTGATTTAATTTTCTGATGGCTTGATGTGGTTGTCAGCACAACAATATCGGCATTTGTTGTACTTAATAATGATTTTGGATTGTCAGTGACACATACACCATGAGGTACACGTAAACCAGCCAATTCACCAATATCAAGACCAAGTTTCATTGGATCAGAATCAATAGCTCCTACAATCTGAAAATCATCTCTTTCAACCAGATATTGAGTAATTTCCTTCCCAATAGGTCCAAGCCCATATTGAACTACCTTAATCTTGTTATCCATTAATATATTATAGAAATTCTAAGGTATTTTTATTATATTAAAGTTTTCATTATGAAAATTGGAAAAAGTACAGGACTAGACAAGGCCTAATTGATTATAACCGGTAAGGGGTTAGTATGTCACCAAATCGTACGAGGCAGCAAGTTACCGAAAAACAGCCCGAATCAACTGCCTTAAGGAAAATACATCTCCGTATAGACAAAGTCAAGCTCATTCTCCGGGAGAAAGATAAAAAATTTTATGATAAGCATAATCATTTATTTGATCAATTGGAAGAGCCAAGACAAAGATTTATAGACACGATCAACCTGAGTATGGATGATGGTACTACTAGACCCATTAAATTCTTCCTGGTTCAACATAATCTGGCATTTGGCCCCGGACAAGGTGTGTTACGATTCATCAAAGATGTTTATATTCCTTCGGAAGTTGGAAAGACATCATTACAAAGGGCAAGAGATGTAGTTGATAAGTTGCTACTTGAGCAAGTGGAGACATTGGCCACGGACGCAAGTTTAAATCATGCTCTTCACAATGAGAAACTGGGAGGCGCTAGCTGTGCCGTAGCTTTTATGGAGGTTAGAGAAATTGGCGGTCGTATACAAACGATACCACTTCACTTCACAGAGTTTGAGACAGCGAGACTTTTAAGGGAAATAGGATATAGACTTGCCAAATACCGCATCATGGGGCCTTATGGTTTCTGGCCTGAACCAGACAATGTAACTACAGATGAGCAAATATTAAACCTGGTAGAGGACGAAGCGCTGAGGACATTGCTTGTCAAACATTTGCTTACACCCAGTGATAAAGAGTTACTTGAAACTTTGGATAAGGTTTACGGTCGTGTAGGAGAAAAAAATAAAATAAGAAAGAAATTTAAAAACACATCAGAGATACTAGAAACACCTTATCACGATGCTGCGCTAACGTGGCTAAAGGAATGGAGGGCAACCAGACGAGGAGAAACGGCAATGGAGGAGTTAGTCTCCGAAACGTCGAAGGCCGGGAAACATTACAGAAACCAGGTATCAAAAACTGCCCGGAAATATCAAGTAATGCCATTGATCGCTGAAGACATATTGGCCGTTAAACGACTTCTTGCCGTGATGTATCTTCCTTTTAAGGACTATAAACCTAACGGACAGATTGTAATCATGGATACAGGAATTGCCCCTGCAATTGTACAAAGTCATTTGTCAGGATTAAGTGAACTTGCTGGAGAGGATGTTGTCATAATCAGCGTATTATCAAAACGACTTGGGGGAAGTTCACCTAAAAGAATTGAACAACTTTGTCGGATTTACGTGGAGGCCGCTTACAACTTAGGCGCCAAGATTGTGACCCTATGCAACACAATGGACTCTAATGCCAGAGCCATAATAAGTAAAGAATTTTCCATACCTATTCTTGGCCCTATTGTGCCTGCTGTTGAAGCAGCACTAAGATTTGGGAAAGCTATGAATATCGGCGTTATCGCAACAAAGGCTACGATCGGAAGTGGTATCTACGTGAGAGAAATAAAGAAACATGATCCAGAGGCTAAGGTATTTAGCGTAATTGCGCCGCTGTTGGCTACTATGGCTGACCTAGGAGAATTTGACACGTTGCAACCTCCATCGATGAATCAAGAGACCATCGCCATCCTCGAGGCGAATTTACGTCCTCTCACGGGAAAAAATATTGATACCCTCATCCTGGGATGTACTCATTACAGTTTATTCGAACAGACAATACGTGAAATTTGGAAACGTTGTACAGGTAAAGAGGTTCACATTGTAGACTCTTCCAGAGAACTTTCCCATTATACCCTGACTTATCTAAAGCAGAATAAGATGTTGTCTTTAAGAGCGGAACATAAAGGAAAATTGTCCTATATGGCAAGTAAAGATGATGCCCAAACATTCGAACGAAGTATCTCAGAAATCACAGGGTGTACTGCGGGGGTAATGCCAATAGATATAGGTGAGGTGGTTGGAAGGTTGAGTGAGGAAGACAGGTTATTTCAGAAAGCAGTGGTTAAGGAGAGTAAGGAAGACGTCAATCTAAGGGGTGTTATAATCAATTCTAATCTGTCTGCTGAGGCTAAAGTTGCTATTGCTGATAAATTGTACGGAGCAGGGAGCTTAGATATCAGTCAATCTAATGGGGAAATATTACCACTGGAACTGCAAGAAGAGTACATAACAGATCTGGACAAATTAGCCGCACAAGATAAAGAACTGTCAAAGATTCTTTCACATATCAAAAAACTACTATCCAATAAAGCGAAGTAGTATCTGTTGCGGAAATACTATATTGTCACCCTGAACCAGGTCCTGAACTTGATTCAGGATCTCCGATTTCAGGGTCTCTTAACACATTGGTATATATAGATTCTGAAATAATACTGAAACGAGTTCAGCACAGGATTCAGAATGACATTTTTAGATAGTCAAGCTTTCCGCAACTGTCTTTAATCGTTTAAAGCTTTTTTCATTTTATAAGGTTTCTTTCTTTGCGCCCCCTGCGTCTTCCCTGCCCGACGAGACTTTTGGCGGGGGCGGTGAAAATCTTCCTGCCATTTTATAAAAACCTTCATGGTCTTCTGGTCACCGACATGATATATATCACAAAGGTATTTTAACTGTAGCGGAAGTCTTTAGACTTCCACCTTTGTCATTCAGAGCGTCAGCATTTTTAAGTCTAAAAATTTATCCTTGACAAAATTGGTGTAAATAAATAATATGTTAGGTGAACATATGTTTACCCAGTTAGAAAGAAAGCCACGCCTTGTGACGGGGTAAAAAACATATAACCCTGACTGTCGTGTAGTTCTTCAGTATTTCGGTAACAAATGTTATGGGGGTATGAGTAATAACGATATGTAAATTCGAAGCACGAAACAAATCCCAATGACCAAAATTCTAAACAGGATAAAAAAGCCCAAACTTTCTAACGGGGTTTACCTAGATATGAAGGTCGAACTTACAGAAAAACAGCATAATTTCCTGTCATTCCTGACAAAGTATATCCAGGAAAAGGGTTACCCGCCTACTATTCGGGAGATTGTATACCACTTGAAACTGGCAAGCACTAACAGTGTGAAGAAGTATCTGGATATCCTTGAACGTAAGGGCTACATAAGGCGTATACCAAATAGCCCCAGGGCAATCGAAGTGTGCATGCAAACACCAGCGAACCACGCAAGACTAATACCTATAGCTGGAAGGGTTAGAGCCGGAGAACCTCATCTTGCAATCGAAGATATTACGGGACATCTAGCTATAGATGCGTCCGTGGCTCGTTGGGACAATACCTTTTTTCTCGAAGTAGAAGGAGATAGCATGGTAGATGCCCATATCCAGGACGGTGACTTCGTGTTAGTTAAACCCCAACCAACTGCGGAGAATGGCGATATAGTAGTTGCCATTATAAATGACGAGGCTACGGTTAAGAGGTTTTTCAGAAGGCGCAATAGTATCTACCTGGAACCAGCCAATCCAACTATGAAACCCATAATTATCAGGGGGAAGCAGGCTCATGAGATGATTATGGTTGGAAAGGTTGTGACGGTATTAAGACAGATTAAGTAACTATTCAATAACTCCCCCTGGTTCCCACGCTCTGCGTGGGAACCCTTGCGGTGTCCGCTGGTTTATTAGGTAGGGCGCGGACACATTACAAGACGAATGCGTGCGATAATAACCAAGCTCGATAACGAAGACCGGCACATTCCCACGCAGGAGCGTGGGAACGAGATATTTCTGCGTGGTATGAAATAACGTTTTGAAAATTTAAATTTTGAATTTGTTTCGAATTTCGTGTATTCGGATTTTTTACAGTTTTTACAACAGTTGAATTGCCAAAATCAGTAGTAGAACTTTTAAATGCTGTACTAGATGTTTTCCTCCGGTAAATACATATGATCACAGAGATAGATGAACCCATAAAAGTAGGAGCGGTTTTTGGCGCTGACTGCATCGGTGGGAAGAAGATTAAGCCGGTGTGGTTTGCATGGAAAGGAAGGCAGTACCGCATTAAAGAGGTAACATATACGTGGACAAATAAGGAAGGAAGGGCCGTTATTTACTATTTTTCTGTCACGGATAGTCAGAACCTGTACGAAATTGCCTACAATACCGAGACTATGGTATGGAGACTTATGGCTGTGGAAGTGGAAGGATAGAGATAAATAGCAATTTTTTTTTAATCTTGACCCAAACTAATAAAATATTTATCAATAGCTATTTGATAAAACCCTAAACTATGAGCGAAAAAGCGAAAAACTTTAAGTCGTTTACACTTCATGACTTGCCAAAATCTGAACGTCCGAGGGAACGTTTAAAGAAATTGGGACCTGACTCGCTCTCAGCTCAAGAGCTTTTAGCGTTAATCTTAGGAAGGGGCGTAAGGGGTGAATCAGTATCAATGACGGCTCAAAAGTTACTTTCACATTTAGAAATTACTAAAAGGTTAATTGAAGCTGGCAAAATTTTGGGGATAGAGGTAGTTGACCATATAGTTGTTACGAAAGAGAGCTTCTTCAGTTTTAAAGAAAAAGGGTTGATAAAGAAAAGTTGACAAATGTTTGAGAAATGTCAACTTTCAAGGTGTAATGATGACACTGAAATATTTATGAAAATATCCGAGGTAAGCAGATAGATGGATAAGAAAGAGCTTGCTCTAATACTAAAAGAAGGCGAAGGATATTTTATAGAATTTAAGGAGAATTTATCAGGTGTCGAAAAGGAATTCGTTGCTTTTACCAATTCTTCAGGAGGCAGAGTATTTTTAGGAGTGACTGATGAAGGCAAAGTTAAAGGTCTGAAAATAACCAATAGATTGAAATCGGAAATTCAAAATATTGCCAGAAACTGTGACCCATCTATAAAAATTGCTATTGAATCTTTAGAAAATATTTTAGTTGTAAAAATAAAGGAAGGAGAGGATAAACCTTATAGATGTTCATCCGGGTTTTATAAAAGAATAGGTTCAAATTCTCAAAAGATGACCAGGAGTGAAATTTTAGACTTCTTTAAATCAGAAGGCAAAGTAAGATTTGATGAATTAATAAATACAAAAGTTAACTATCCCAGAGACTTTAGCAGAAAGAAGTTAAATGAGTTTTTAGAATTTGCGGGGTTATCTAAAAGTTTATCCAGCGAAAAGGTTCTTTCCAGTTTAAGGGTTATAGAGTCTCAAGTTGGGAAAATTTACTTTAATAATGCGGGTATTTTATTCTTCGCAAAAGAGCCTCAGAAATTTATTCCCTGGTCAGTATTTACTGTAGCGCTTTTCAAAGACAAGGAAGGCGTGGATATAATTGATAGAAAAGAAATTACCGGTGGGCTCTTTGAAATAGTTGAACAGGTTATGGACTTTATAAGATTATATGCGAAGGTTGCTTATAGAATTACAGGTAAGCCTCAGAGAGAAAATATTTATGAATACCCCTTTGAAGCTATTAGAGAGGCAGTTATAAATTCTGTAATGCATAAGGATTATTTTGAGCATGGACACAACAATATACTAAAATTCTTTCCCGACAGAATTCAGATAGAGAATATCTGGCTTAAGCCAAAGAAATTTATTTTAGGAGAGACAGTATTTAGAAGAAATCAAGTTGTTGCTGACCTGTTTTCGCGAATTCATTTTGGCGAGAAGATGGGTTCGGGGATGAAGAGAATGCGGGACGTATGCAAGAAAGAGAAAGCGCCTTATCCAAAAATAAAATATACCGATACCCATTTCTACATTGTTTTTAGACAGAGCAGGGAATATTTGAAAATGACCAAGCCGGAGGCAGAGGTCACTGAAAAGGTCACCGAAAAGGTCACTGAAAACCAGCGAAAGATTTTAGAAGAAATTTCCAAAGATGAGTATATAACAGTAAAAAGATTGTCGGCCATAGTTGGTATATCCGAGAGAAAAATTAAAGAGAATATAAAAAAACTGAAACAGATCGGTCTCATTGAGCGAATCGGCCCTGATAAGGGTGGATATTGGAAAGCATTATGAAAAACAACGATTATCAAAACTGGTCCAAGACAGACTTTGTCGAAGAAATTAAGCGATTAAAGAAGCGCAAGAAGTATGGCTTGGTATGGGAAGATAAGCCAGAATAAGTGTTAGAAGTATGTAAAGAGAAATTGCCGATAGTTAAAGAGGTTAAAGATGTTTTGCTGCTGCGAATCTGCCTTCGGCATGACCTTCAACGATTAACCGTCATTAATTAGGAATTCATAAATTCCAGAACCATGTCCAATAATAAAACAATAATGCACGTAGACATGAATGCCTTTTTTGCCTCTGTAGAACAACAGGTCAACCCTTCACTCAGGAATAAACCTATAGCTGTTATAGGTGCACATAAGAGGACAGTTGTTACTACGGCTTCATATGAGGCCAGGGCTTATGGTGTTAAGGTTGGCATGACAGTGCCGGAAGCAAAGAAACTCTGTCCTGATATAATATTTGTAGCTGGTAATAATAAAAAATATACGGATACTTGTACGCGTCTTGTTAAACTTTACATGAATTACACACCACTGGTGGAGGTGTATTCAGTCGATGAGGCATTTCTCGATATAACGGGGTCCCTTTGTCTCTTTAACAGTCCTGAAGATATAGCCCTACAAATTAAGAGAAGGATACGGAAGAATTTTGGACTTACCTGTTCCATTGGTATAGGACATAACAAGTTGTTGGCAAAGCTGGCTAGTAATATGAGAAAGCCAGATGGGCTTACAATAATACATCATGAGAACATTTCTGGAGTTCTTGAAAAACTACCTGTGAGTGAACTCTGCGGAATAGGCTCACGACTCGAGATGCATCTTGAAGCCATGGGTGTTAAGACGTGCGGGGAATTAGGAAGGTTCCCGGTAAAGGAACTGAAGAGAGAATTTGGCATTATTGGTGAAAAACTTCATCAGATGGGTTTGGGTATAGACGAAAGTCCCGTTGTGCCGGTTGAGGATGTGCCGGATGCGAAATCTGTAGGTCATAGTATGACCCTCGATAAGGATATAAGTGACAATGAAAGCATAGAAAGATACATACTCCAACTCTCAGAGATGGTGGGGAGGAGATTGCGCCGTGGTCAATATTCTGGCAGGACAATAACCCTGACCTTGAGGTATTCCGACTTTCATACCTTTACAAAAAGACGCACTATCAAGGAATATATAAATGGTGGATTTGACATATATCTTGCAGCACTCGATGTATTAAGATTGATAAGACTTAAATACGCAGTACGATTACTGGGTGTAAGTGTCTCAAATCTGGTAAAGGATTACGGTCAGATACTCCTTTTCAAGAAGGATAGAGATAGAAAATCTGTCGTGCAGGCCATGGATGAAATAAATGATAGGTACGGCGAATTTAGTATAACACGGGCAAGACTTCTTGACCGATACCACCATAAGGGTGTTATCGCTCCTGCATGGAGACCAACAGGTATCAGGAAAGTAAATTATCAATGATCAAGATTGGAACAAGTGGTTTTGCCTTTGATGATTGGAAAGGACCTGTTTACCCATCCAACATAAAGAAGCAAGATATGCTTCCTTACTACGAAAGGGAATTGGGGTTGAATATACTTGAAGTTAATTCTACTTATTACGCGTTACCTTCTCAAAAAAGTATGGAAAGTATGTCTCGAAAAACTTCACCCGAATTTGAATTTTCTGTAAAGGCGCATAAGGCGATGACACACGAAATCAGGGAAAAGGGAGGTGGTAAGATAATTGACAATAAAGATGTCTTTGAAAAATTCAAATATTCAATAGAACCATTGATAAATGAAGGTAAACTTCAGTGTGTGCTTGCACAATTTCCTTATTCTTTTTACCCAAATAGAGATAATTTTGAGTATTTAAAGGTCTTTAAGGAGAGAATGGAAGACATAAAGTTGATAATAGAATTCAGGAACAAATACTGGCATAAGGACAAGGTTATGAAATTTTTATCTGATAACGGCATGGGCTACTGCATTGTAGATGAACCAAGATTATCGGGCTTAATGCCATTTGTGCCTTTGGCAACTTCTGATATTGGATATTTCCGTTTACACGGTAGAAATACAAACTGGTTTAATATGCCAACTTCGGTCAGATATGACTATCTATACTCTGAGGAAGAGCTTCTTGAATTTATAGAACCTATCAAGAAGATAGCTGATAATACGCTTACGACCCTTATTTTCTTTAACAACTGCCATGCAGGGTCTGCTGTAAAAAAATGCGATTATGCTCATAAGAATGTTGTCATAATAGGAAAATGTCTTTAAATGCCTAAAAATGTCATTCTGAACTTGTTTCAGAATCTATATAGTTAAGAGACCCTGAAAACGAGTTCAGGGTGACAATATAGTGTTTTCGCAACAGATACTAAGCAGGTTGTTCAGCCCCCTGGTTCCCACGCTCTGCGTGGGAACCCTTGCGGTGTCCGCTGGTTTGTTAGGTAGGTGGGCGCACTACAAGGCGAATGCGTGCGATAATAACCAAGCTCAGCTCGATAACGAAGACCGGCACATTCCCACGCAGAGCGTGGGAACGAGATATTTCTGCGTGGCATGAAATAACGTTTTGAAAATTTAAAATTTTTGAATTTGTTTCGTATTAAGGCAATCTAGGATTGCACATATTCGATATTCGGATTTTTTCATACTTTATTTTGGTTCTGGCCATGTCACACCTTCGGCTTATTTGCTGAGGTGAACTTGTTCAGGCTAGGATTTGGCTTATGGGGATTATTCAAATCAAGGAAATTGAGTTCGATCAGGATGATCGGGGATGGTCAATAAAACCAATCACTGACGAAGAGATAGAAACCAGCAAAATAAGCGATATTCATATAGTGAGTATAAGACCTGGAGCGATAAGGGGAAATCATTATCATGCGTATAAAACTGAAAGTATCCTCATCATAGGAAGTGTTTGCCGGGTGGTGGCTGTGGATAACAATACAAAAGAAAGAGAAGAAAAAACAATAGATAATACCTAAGTTAAGCGATTTATAGACGGCAAAAAAACTTAAAACTCACTTAAAAGGCAATAGTAATTTGTTATAATACGTTTTTAAGAAAACAAAAACTATCACCCAATAAGTGAGGAAAGTATTATGAATAAAAATGAATGTAAAAGCAAGTGCAAGATTAACAAAATTGGTGTAACAAATGACACACTAACCGGTAGAGGTGGTATGGCGTTATTTGTGAAGTATTTAAGCAGTGTAGAGATTTACCAATTATTACAAAGTATTTTTGGAGACATCAGAAAGAATAATAAGGGGCTACCAGTCTGGAGTATATTCAAGCAGGTGTTTTGTTGGTTTTACGATGGTACGAGTCGGCACTTAAACTATTTCGATAAATTAAAAGATGATGAAGGATATGCCTCAATAATAGAGAATAGTCATGACGAGATGGCATCATCACATCAGATGAAGCGGTTTTTCAAATCATTTTCATGGTTATGTGGAGGCGTGTTTAGAAAAATATTAAGAAAGATGTTTATCTGGAGGCTAAAGATAGAAAAGCCTAAAGTAATTGACTTAACAAAGAAAGATATTATTTTATGGAAATCCAATATCTTATAGCATATCTACGAGTTATGTTGAAAGGCAAAACTATGAGAATGAGTATGAGGCGTTTTACAAGAATTACAAATGGTTTTTCTAAAAAGGTAGAAAATTTAGAACATGCTGTAGCATTACATTTTATGCATTATAATTTTGTGCGTATTCATAAAACCCTTCGCATGACACCGGCTATGAAAGCTGGCGTTACAAATCATTTGTGGGAAATCGAGGATATTCTTTCTTTATTAGATTCAAACTGACCCACTACCAAAAAAGATCCTATCTATTCATCAGTCGCTAGTTTACGAACGTAAGTGTGATATTCTCCATCTGTCTCATCTATCTTTAGCAATTCATTTCCTGTTTTTTCGCACCATGCCTTTATGTCGGTTTTTATTCCATCATCGTTTGAAATAATTTCCAGGATTTGCCCTGTCTCCAATTCTTTTATTTTTTGAGATGCCTTAAATACAGGCATCGGACAAAGCAACCCATAGCAATCCAATGTAAAATCAGGTTTCATAATTTAAAATAACTATTTCTTTTCAATTACTAATTTTACGTCTTGGCAACTCTTTAACCCCTTGAGAATAAAGAGGATAAAAGTCACATTCCATTGGTTCACGCACTGAATAGTTTCCCGTCTTGCGAGTTGACAGCTTTAATTAAACCAGCAACACGCAAACGCTAAAACTATCATCCCAATTGTGCGAAGCAAAATAAGTATAAGTATTATATATTTTTTTGTAGATAATGTAAAATAAGTTGTGTAAATTTTGTAAATTCATAATTGCAGTAAATTATTTAAAATTGGGTAAGCTATGAACATATTAGCCATTGGCGCTCATCCAGATGATATTGAGTTTGGGTGTGGCGGTACTTTATTGAAGTATAGCGAAAGGGGGCATAAAGTATACCTGTTAGTATTATCAAAAGGTAGCAAAGGAGGAGACCCGGAGATTAGACAAAAAGAACAAGAAGCTTCAGCACGTATATTAAAAGTGGAAAAACTGTACTTTAGCGATTATGTGGATACAGAAATCGTACAAAACAGAGATCTTATAATTAAAATAGAGAATTATCTAGGTGAGATAGAACCTGATTTTATTTTCGTTAATTATTTTGATGATACGCATCAAGATCATGTAAGCCTGGCTAACTCGACTATATCAGCGACAAGATATATTCGAAATGTACTTTTTTACGAAGTACCTACTACACAGAATTTTACACCTAATGTGTTTGTAGATATTGCAACAGTTTTTGATAAAAAACTTAAGTGTATGAAGGCACATGTCTCCCAGGTTTCAAAGACGAACATTGAAGGTCTATCAATTATTGAAGTTGCTGAGTCAGCAGCACACTTCAGAGGTATTCAGGGAAGAGTAAAGTGTGCTGAAGCGTTTCATTCATTACGTTTATTCATAAATATATAAATTAGCTCCTTTCAGCCTGCCCGACTACGTCTTTCGGGCGGGTCGCCAATTTATTGCAATGTCAAAAAAGATTGTTATTCCCCACTCAAAACCTTCGTTAGATGAAAATGAAGTAATTTCAGTATCTAATGTAATACGTTCAGGACGAATCGTTCAAGGAAAGGTTGTGGAAAAGCTTGAGAGGAAGATGGCTAAATACATTGGAGCAAGAGGGGCAGTAGCAACCAGCACGGGAACTTCTGCGCTTCATCTTGCCCTTCTTGCAATAGGGATAAAAAAGGGTGATTACATAGCTATACCAAATTTCGTGTGTTCGGCCTTGCTAAACGTAGTAAAGTATGTTGGTGCACTTCCAATCCTGGCAGATGCAGATCGTAAGACATATAATATAGACATATATGATCTTAAAAAAAGGATAAACAAATCTACTAAGGCAATAATTGTACCACATCAATTTGGCTTGCCAGCAGATATCGACGAGGTTATGTCTCTCGGCATACCAGTTATTGAAGATTGTGCACAAGCGATTGGAGCGATTTATAAAGGGAAAAAAGTAGGGAGCTTTGGCAGGCTCTCCTGTTTCTCATTTTATGCAACTAAGGTTATGGCTACAGGTGAGGGTGGAATGGTGGTTTCTGATTCTGAAAATTTGTTGAAAAAAATTAGAGATCTCAGAGAATATGATAATAGGAAGAATTATTTAATTCGTTACAATTATAAAATGACGGATATCCAGGCAGCAATGGGTATATCACAACTTAAAAAGTTGAATTCCCTTTTACTCAAAAGAGTTAACATTGCAAAAAGATATTTTTCAGAACTACAGGGCTTTTGCAATCTCCCTTCTATTAGTTATAAAGACAGGAGACACATCTTTTTTCGTTTTCTTATTCAAGTACGTGGAAGCGTTTCAAAAGCACTCGAATTCCTTTCTGAAAGAGGCGTAACCTGCATGCGACCTGTTTATAAACCACTTCATAAGTACCTTCACATCCATGGATTCCCAAATTCTGATGCAATCTGGAACAGAACTATTTCTATACCGATATATCCATCCTTAACAGATAAAGAAATCTGTATAATTTTAAATGTTTTAAAGCAATACCTAAAAAGGAAGATTTAAGTTGAAAAGTGCACTCGCTAATTCCAGAATCAAAGATATTATTCCATGTAAACATAATATTGTAATATTTTTCATATTCATCTTTTTTATATTCCCAGGGGTGAGGGATTGGTTTTTCAATCTTAAGTTTGGATGGTCATATGTATTATCCTTTTCGTTTTTGGTTAGCTATTTATGTGTTCCTGTGGTTAGGAGAATTGCTTTAAGATTAGATATCGTTGATAATCCTGATAGACGAAAAATACACGTAGCTCCTACTCCTCTTCTCGGGGGGGTAGCGGTATATATTGCGTTTGCAAGTGCAATTATTTACAACAATGTTTTTTCATTAGAATTAAAAGGCGTTGCAATTGGCGCTACTATAGTATTTATTATAGGACTCATTGACGACTTTAAGTTCCTTCCTGCAATGTTAAAGCTGTTTATTCAGGTAGTAGCTGTATCTATTATGATTTGTTACGGTGTAGTTGTAGACATTTTACCAAATGTTTGGTGGGGTAAGTCGTTGGAAATTGTTATTACTATTATATGGATGCTTGGAATAACGAATTCTCTAAACTTTTTTGATGGAATGGATGGTCTTGCTGCTGGTCTTACCGTTATATGTTCTATGTTCTTGGGCATTCTTGCTATTCAGACGAACCAACCTTATTTGATGTTTCTCTCAATTGCATTGGTTGGTAGCTGCCTAGGTTTTTTACCTTTTAATTTGCGATATAAAAAACCAGCTGTCATTTTTCTTGGGGATGCGGGAAGCACCTTTATGGGATTTATGTTAGCTGGCATGGTTGTCATGGGAGGTTGGGGTTCTCAAGACCCTATAAAAGCATATGCCATGCCCATACTCATAATGGGTATATTTATTTTTGATATGACTTATACAACAATTGCTAGAATTAGCTCTAAAAAGGTTGTCGATTTCGGTGGGTGGGTGGAATATGCAGGTAGGGACCATCTTCATCATAGACTTACAGATCTTGGTTTGAGTGCTAAGAAGACAGTTTTTTTTTATTTACTTTCTTACTGCATCGTTAGGATTAAGCGCCCTGGTATTGAAAAACGGAAGAGTAATCGATGCCTTATTGCTTCTGCTTCAAGCGGTAACTATATATCTCATAGTTGTCATATTGATGTTGAAAGGGAAACTGAGAGGCAGGAGGAAAGAAGATCGAATGAAATTATAAAAACAAATCCTAGTAATGAAATAACGGCTTTCTGTTTTAATTATGCCAAATATTATATTTGTCCAATCGGGGGAGTCCAATCGGGGGACATTATACCTATTTATTTAACAAATGATTCAATCGATCCGGCCTATCTTTTATAAAGGCACACACCTTTAATATAAATCAAGCCTTGTTTAGAAAAAGAAGAAGCTGTAAATGTAAAATCAAGTAGGAACTTCTGAGGAGCAAGAGAAGCGGTTATAAGATTACGTCCAGTAACATACATATATAAACAAAGCCCCAACACCCTTTTACAGGTATTGGGGGCTTTTACGTCGTCATTATAACAATATTTTTATAACTACTCTATATTTTTATATACAACTCTCTCTCGACAGATTATACAGTAAAATATATGAGTACGCTTTATAATATATTTATAATTTGACAACTTTTGAGGCCTTGTAGCCCTTTTGGTCTTTAGCGATTTCAAACTCTACTTTATCCCCTTCCGAAAGACTTTTAAAACCATTACCCTGGATTGCGGTATGGTGCACAAAGACATCATCTCCATTCTCCTGAGAAATAAAGCCAAAGCCCTTTGAGTCGCTAAACCACTTGACTGTCCCATTTGTCATATTGAAAATCACCCCCTCTCATAGAAAAAAGGTAAAAAAATAAAAAAAGGCCACAAGGTTGTAAACCTTGTAGCCTTACTATGAAAACATATATAATATGGCATTGCGATACAACCAAAATACATTTGTAAAATATTATCATACATTACTTATAAAAACAAGAGAAAAAAATAACTTTGACAGTTTTTATTTCATACCTTATTAGTTATTAGTCTACCCGCCTATGCAGAGAGCCACGCCACGCCTCCCGGAGCCATACGTAGGGTAGGGGCTTCGCCCGTGGAGCTCCACTTATATACATCCCGTCATCACCCCTATTTTGCATTGACATGAGTAATTAATTTGTCAATAATGTATATTCATACGAAACCATGAAATTTCATTCCACGGATGGCGTTTATGGAACTATAGCAGCTTCGTTTCACAGTATCGTAAATAATAAATCTACCTGGATCATATGTCCTAACAGACGCAAGATAATACGGCAATTGGGAAACCGAATTATAAGTTAGGCGAAAGCACAAGAAACCAATATGTTGAGGAGGAAAAAATGTCTGCACTGATTGAAGAACTTAAGAAGGAACATTTGGAAATCGTTGCCGCACTCAACGAAGCCAAAAAACTTGGTATTCTTTCGAAAGAAGGACAAACCAAACTCCTGTCTGCAAAAGCGAGTTTGCTTGCACATCTCAAAAAGGAGGACGAGCAACTTTATCCGGCTCTCATGAAAGAAGCAGAAAATAATAAGGGGGTAAAAAATACATTAGATTTATTTGCAATCGATATGGAGAATGTCTCAAAAGTTGTGCTAGAATTCTTTGATAAATATTCTGGAGGAGTTTTAGGTGAGGAATTTCAGAGAGAGTTTGAAAGCCTTTTCGTAGCTCTTAGTACAAGGATAAGGAATGAAGAAGACGCTCTATACGATGAGTATGAAAAGATTATTCAATAAGTTTGATTATATATTCTAATATAAAGATTGATGGCTGGATAAGTCATCAAGCGATGAATATGGAATTGTTTCTCCCACTTGGTAGTATTAATGAAAAATAGTATTACATTGCGAAAAACCTCTTCTTTTCGCCATATCAAATTCCAAGCCCTTTTCTCTTTTTCTGAATGTGGCTAATCATAGCCTTTGCAGACTCTTGTGGTTCGATTTCAATAATTAAGGTGCTACCCGTAATATTTTCCAGTTCTTTAGTAAGCATGTTGATTACGTATGGAGAACCGCCGAGTTTTGGTGTTACACCGATATGTGTGGTTATACCGAGGGCGATTACGCCCATGTAAATGGCAGCTGCTTTTTCAACAACATGTTCGGCTGCACTTGCCACGAGAGGGAGTTTGTCTATGGATGTATCCAAATAATCAGCGATTAGTGAAGCCAGTACCGCACATCTGGAATTATCTACACATGAACCGAAATGAAGGATTGGAGGGATAGAGCCATTCAGGCCTGCAGCCTTCCCGAGGGTATCAAGAACACCTCTTAGTGAATTTCCCACAAGGCTTTTCGCCTCCCCGTTTAATAAACCATGCCTTGCACAAGCCGTTGCTGCACATCCTGTGGCAAGCACCAGAACGTTATTTTTAAGAAGTTCTTTTGCAATGGTTATAAAGCTCATGTCGGTCTGAATTTTTGATGATAGACATCCGGCAAGAACGGCAACACCCTGAATAGAACCATCAATAATCAAATCAACAAGCGGTTTCAGTGGTTTTTGAGGATTTAGCTTTTCAAGAACGCCAATAAGGGTCTCTGTAGAAAATCCACCCAGTAGTTTGTGTCCTTTTACCTTTGGTAGAAATACCCTATCTGCAGAGCGTTCTTTATATGCTGCAATGGCTTCTTCAACGATTTGGGTTGCGGCTTTATCTGCGTTGTCCGGTGTGAATTCAATGTATGTGTCATTGTCCATCCTCAGTTCAGGCATGGTGGTAATTAGTCGAGTATGAAGCCCTTGGGTAATGGTTGAGAGAGATGGGTATACACACTGAACGTCTACGCATACGGCATCAACCACTCCGGTACCGACAACGAGTTCTTGCATGATTGTGCTACCTGCCATTGGAATTCCAAGTCGAACCAATACCTCGGTACCCGTACAGCATGTCCCTACGACGTTTATACCTTTTGCGCCTGCGGCCTTAGCTTTCTCCTCGAGTTTGTTTGCATAGTTGACAACCATTTCTGAGAGTACGGGAACATGACCGTGAACGAGGATATTTACCTTGTCTTTTTCCAGAACGTCCATTCCAATCATGCTTTCTTTTGGTGCGGGGACACCGAGTAAAATATCCTGTAGTTGAGTAGAGATATAAAGTGCAAGTACGTCAATCACTCCAAATTTCAAACAGGACATAAGCAAGTGGTCGGTACTACTCATCATTCCCTGAGCAGTACTGTGGATTCCCTGTACGATTGTCTCTGTGGCCCCTTTATGTGGGATGAGGTTTGCCTTTGCGAGTTTATCAACATTCTTTGGCGCAAGGGCAAGTGCAAAACTCATTGGCCCTTCACCCGGTCCAACGAGGTCTTCCATGGCCTTTTGGCCAACTTCCTTTGCAATATCGAGGATTTGTTTTTCGTCTGTATTGATACCGAGTTCTTTTGCAACCGAGTGAAGTTTTGCTTCATCCTTTATCGGGAAATTTTCAGAACCTTCAGCAGCCCTTACGAAGAGCTTTGCTACATGTATTGCATGGCCGATGTGGGAACTTGTGCCACGCAAAACAGTTTGTAAGAACATACCGGCAACCATGTTATCGGCTGTTTTACCACAGGAGGATCGCTTTACATTGGGAACGGCAAGCTTCGTATGAAGTGGTAAGTCTTCTCCTCCTAACCTGCATGGACCAAGATTGCAGTTTCGGCAACAAAGCCCATGACTTCCAAAAGAGCATCTATCCTTAAGTCCAAAGAGGCTTGAATCATATGTAGCTTGAACATCCCAAACTGTATCTATTCCTTTTTGGCGTAAAAAGGCAACGGTTTCTTCAATTTGCTTATCAGCAATACCTTTTCCACGTAATTCTTTTTCCTTTTCTAACCATTTCTGCATTTTATTTTCCCTTTATAATAATTATTTAAATCTTACTCATTTATAACCTACATTCCGCAGGTTCGGGATAGTTAATTCAGAATTTTTAATTTATTATATTACAACAAGTTAACTTTCCACAAGGTTTTCTTTATCATTCATATTTTAAAGTTTTCAATTTTATCACAGTCTTTA